>CAXUNA010000113.1:0-9405 GCA_964252095.1 uncultured Jatrophihabitans sp.
CGACACCGTGCTGGTCGTCATGGGCATGCGGGGCGGGGTCTCGGGCGGGACGATCGACTCGCTGCGCGGCCAGATCGACGTCATGCGGACCGACAAGGACAAGCGGCGGGTGGCGCTCGACCCGTTTGCCCTGTCGGCCGACCGCGGCGCCGACCCCGAGCCCCGGGACAAGACCCACCGCGACGTCGTCGCGCCGACGAAGGACCCGCTGCTGGGGCGTTGGGTGGCCCCTTTCCTCATGGCGAGTTACAACACCCGCGTCGTGCGGCGGAGCAACAGCCTGCAGGGCAACGCCTACGGCGAAGGCTTCCGCTACCGGGAGGTCATGCACGTCGGGAACGGGCTGGCCGCCCCGGTGGTCGCGGCGGGCGTCAGCGCGGGCGTCGGGGCCCTCGCGGGTGGGCTGGCCCTGAAGCCGACCCGGTTCGTCCTCGACCGGGTGCTGCCCAAGCCCGG
The DNA here is from genome assembly GCA_964252095.1 of uncultured Jatrophihabitans sp. Classification (GTDB taxonomy): domain Bacteria; phylum Actinomycetota; class Actinomycetes; order Mycobacteriales; family Jatrophihabitantaceae; genus CAXUNA01. Next base: position 457 of record CAXUNA010000113.1, read on the forward strand.
TGACGGGCCGTCGAAGGCGACGCAGGAGAAGGGTTGGTTCCGCGACGAGACGCACACCGTCACCAGCACCGGCGCCCGGTACACCTGCGTCTTCGCCGCCAAGGGTGACCCCGGCTACGCCGCCACCGCGGTGATGCTCGGCCAGAGCGGCCTCTCGCTCGCCCTCGACGAACTCACCTCCGAGGGCGGCGTGCTCACGCCGGCCGTCGCGATGGGCGACGCCCTCATCACGCGGTTGCGTGAGCGCGGCTTCGAGATCGAGGTCCGCGAGGGCGCGTGAGCGTTCGCGAGATGTCGCGCTCGTCCCGCTGACGAGTATTTGTCCCACATGAACTCGTGACTTTCCCCTGTCATCTCGCGTGTATACGGGTTACGGTTCCGCCGCTCCCGGTCGTGGAGCCCGTCGTGCAACCCGGGGGACTGATCACATGCGCCGTCGACTGACCACACGCTCGCTCGCGCTCGTCCCGGTGGGCGTCCTCGTTGCCGCGATCATGGGTGCTGCCTCGCCTCCCGCGGTCGCTTCGGGGTCGGCCGGCACCTCGCCGTCGCCGCACCGCGCCGCGGCCCGCGCCGCGGCGGTGCCGGCCGGCGCGATCACGTTCAGTGAGTTCGAGGTCGGCACGTCGATCTCCAAGCAGTACCAGGACCGCGGCGTGCTGTTCGGTGGTGACGATCCCTACATCACCACGGACGACTCGAACCCGACGTCGCCCGTCCTGACGGGTTCGCCCAAGTTCTTCGGCGAGATCACCTTCCGCATCGTCGATCCGGTCACCCACAGGTTCACGACGACGAACGGGGTCACCCTGGACGTCGGGTACATCGACAACCCGAACTCGATCGAGCTCGACTACTTCGACGCCGACGGCACGCAGCTCGGCAACGTCCGCGCGAACGCCGAGGGCATCAACACGGTCACGATCCCCGCCAACGGCATCGCCCGCGTGGCGGTGCACGCCGTGCTCGACGAACCATCCGGTTTCGCGATCGACAACGTCGTGATCGGGACCAACACGGTGAGCAGGACGGTCCACCGGATGGTCGCCCTCGGCGATTCCTACAGCTCGGGCGAAGGTCTCCTACCGGATTCGAAGTACGTGTACGACTGCGGCACGGACATGTCGTACGGCACCTATTTCAAGAACACGACCGTGGGCTACACGTACAACGTCACGCAGAAGACTTGCGACACGGTGACGCGGGGGGCGGTCCCTCGCGACTACTTCCTGCGACCGCTGAAGATCTATCACAACAAGTGCCACCGGACGGGCTCGGCCTGGCCGTGGCGGATCAGCGGCATGCTCGGTGTGTCTCCGACCGACACGTTGTTCGTCGCCTGTTCCAATGCGACGACGGCCAATGTCGGTTACCTGGACTCCGGCAACGACATCGCGAACGCGGCGCAGTTCTCCAAGTCCCCCGACGGGGTCGCGGGGCGGCAGACGCAGGCCGACGACGCCGCGGCCTTCGCTGCCGCTGGCGGCGATCCCGATCTGGTGACCGTCGGAGTCGGCGGCAACGACGAGGGTTTCGCCTCCATCGTGCAGACCTGCCTGGCCTTCTTCTGCGACGCGTTCCCGTTCCAGAACCTGCAACCCGACGCGATCAAGCGGGTGTCCGACACCGTGTACCCGCGCGTGCGGAGCACCCTCGCGAACATCAAGAACGCCTTCCCCGACGCCACGATCCTGACCTACGGGTACCCGAGTGTCCTGGATCCGTCGAAGACCTGCGCCGGCAACCTGGGTCTGGACAAGCAGGAGAAGACCTGGGCGGAGAACACCCTGCTGCCGGCGCTGAACCAGGCGATCGCGGACGCGGCGGCCTCGGTCGGCGTGACGTTCATGCCGATCGACGGCGTGACGCGTGGCCACGAGATCTGCTCGAAGGACCCGTGGATCAACGGGCTGCGTGGCGGCAACGACGTCGGACTCGCGTTCGCCGCGGAGTCGTTCCACCCCAACCAGTCCGGCCACCAGGCGATCGCCGAGTACTTCAAGTCCCACTACACGGACGGCAACGGCCACCTGACGTTCGCCAATCCGCCGGCGGCGCCCACGATCCCGGTCTTCGGCGGGCCGGTCGGCACGATCGTCGGCGCAGTCCAGGGCAGTCCGGTCGGCACCGTGAACTGTGGCGCCTCCTGCCTGCAGCCTGCCTGCGGACCGTCGACGTGCCAGCTCCAGGTGCAGCTGACGGGCTTCTCTCCGAACACGACCGTGGGCGTCACCCTCCATTCGGACCCGGTCACCCTCGGCTCGGTGACGACCGATGCCGATGGCAACGCGTCCTCGTCGTTCGCGGTGCCGCCCAGCGTGCCGGACGGTGTTCACACCCTCGAGATCACCGGGACGGACGCCAGTGGCGTCCAACAGATCGGGACCAGCGACGTGTCGGTCAGCCGGGTCACGTTGCCGCGCGCCGACCCGTACCCGGACCTGGTGCCCGTCCAGCCGCAGCGGCTGCTCGACACCCGACCGTCGAGCCGCGTGGGGTACACCGGCGCGAAACCCGAGCCGGGCAGCACCGTGCGGCTGACGGTGGCCGGGGTGGCGCCGGTGAACGTTCCGGCCGGAGTCCGCTCCGTCGTGCTCACCGTGACCGCGGTGAACACCACCGGCCCGGGCTATGTCACGGCGTGGCCGTGCGGCGCGCCACGGCCCCTCGCATCGAACGTCAACCTGCGCACGGGCGTCATCGTCCCGAACCAGGTCACCGTTCCCCTCGGCACGAACGGTCAGGTGTGCCTCTACACGTCGGCGGGGACCGATCTGATCGCCGACGTCTCCGGCTACTACCCGAGCACGAGCTACCTGCGCGCCTCGACGCCCGAGCGCCTGCTCGACACCCGTCCGGGGTCGATCCGGAAGGGGTACAGCGGCACACGACCCGGCCCGGGACGCACGGTCGTGCTCCAGGTCGGCGGCGCCGGGGCGGCGAAGGTGCCGAACACCGCGAAGGCCGTCGTCCTCAACGTCACGGGCGTCAACGCGGTCCACGCCGGCTACGTCACCGTCTTCGGTTGCCAGGCCACGCGCCCGTTGGCGTCCAACCTCAACCTCCGACCCGGGGTGGTGAGCTCCAACCAGGTGACGGCGCCGCTCGACGCCAGCGGGCGGGTCTGCCTGTACACCTCCGGCGGGACCGATCTGGTCGCCGACCTCGCGGGCTACCTGACGAAGGACTCCCGTTTCGCGATCGGTGCGCCCTCGCGCCTGCTCGACACCCGGCCCGGATCCCTGCAGACCGGCTACAGCGGTTCCCGACCGGCCGCCGGTGCGGTCGTGACGCTCAAGGTTGCGGGTCGGGGTACGCCGGCGGTGCCGGCCACCGCGTCCGCCGTGGTCCTCAACGTCACCGGGCTCAACGGTGGTGGCTACGTCACGGCCTGGCCGTGCGGGACCCCGCGGCCGTTGTCGTCGAACCTCAACCTGGCGGCCGGCGCGGTCGCCGCGAACCAGGTCACGGTCGGCGTCGGCACCGGCGGCAACGTCTGTCTGTACACGTCGGCCGGGGCGGACCTGGTGGCCGACCTGACCGGCTACTTCCCGGGTGGACGGTAGGAGTGTTCGAGGGCGTCAGTGGTCGTCGCCGCGGGAGCGCTCGGCGAGGAAGCGCTCCAGCTCGGCGCCGAGCTCGTCGGCCGAGGGCAGGTCCTGCTCGGAGTCCGCGAGCAGCGAGCGCTCCGAGCCGCGGGTGTAGGCGTCGTACTGCTCCTCGAGCGCGGTGACGAGCGTGCGCACCTCGTCGGACTGCGAGACCTCGCGGTCGATCGCCTCGCGGTTGCGGACCGCCTTCTCGTCGAGGTCGGCGAGCGGCAGGCGCAGGCCGGCGCGGGTGGCCACCTCGTGCAGGATCGCCGCCGCCGAGGTCGGGAACTCCGACTGCGCGAGGTAGGGCGGGACGGGCGCGGCGAGCCCCAGGGCGTCGTGGCCGGCCTCTCCGAGCCGGAACTCCAGCAGGTGCCCGGCCGAGCCCGGCACGGCGATCTTGCCCAGCCACGGCTCGTAGCCCTCGAGCAGCTCCGGGCGCGACCCGTGCACGATGATCCGGGTCGGACGGGTGTGCGGCAGCGACATCGGGAAGGCGTTGAGCCCGACGGTCAACCGGACCCCGAGCTGCTCGACGACCTGCTGGACCGCGGCCGTGAACCGCTCCCAGGCGACGTCGGGCTCGGGACCTGCGAGCAGCAGGAACGGGATGCCGTCGGCGTCGTGCAGCAGGTGGATCGCGAGCTCGGGCGCGTCGAACGACGTCCAGTGGTCGCCGTCGAACTGCATGAGCGGGCGGCGGGCGCGGTAGTCGTACAGCGCGTCGGCGTCGAACCGCACCAGCACCCGGTGGTCGACCGCCGACAGTAGGTGTTCGCGGGCGAGCTTGACCGTGGAACCGGCGTCGACGAATCCGTCGAGCGCCTGGACCAGCACGGCGCCGGTGAGGTCGGGCCGATCCGAGTCCAGTTCGTACATCTCGGCGGGGTCAGGCACGTTCGCCCGGTCGGGAAGGGGCACAGGTACTCCTCGGTGGTGGACTTCCAGTCTCCCACCACAACCCGTCGGGGGGTCCGGTCATGCCCGGCAGGCGGCATCCGGTGAGGGTCGCCGTGCGGGAACACAGCCGTGTGGGGTACGAACAACACATGAGCGTGACCCTGCAGAAGGGCGGCAACGTCTCCCTCGCCAAGGCCTCGCCCGGCCTGCGGACCGTGGTGATCGGTCTGGGATGGGACCCCCGCACCACCCGGGGCGTCGAGTTCGACCTCGACGCCAGTGCGTTCCTGCTGAACGCGGGCGACCGGGTGCTCGGGGACGAGTACTTCATCTTCTACAACAACCTCAACAGTCCCGACGGCTCGGTCCAGCACGCCGGTGACAACCGCAGCGGCGAGGGCGAGGGCGACGACGAGTCGATCCAGGTCGAGCTGTTCGAGGTGCCGGCCGAGGTCGCCCGGATCGTCATCGTGGTGTCGATCCACGAGGCGATCGAGCGGCTGCAGAACTTCGGGCAGGTGCGCAACGCCTACATCCGCATCGTCGACGCCGCCGACGAGACCGAGGTCGCCCGGTACGACCTGTCCGAGGACGCCTCGGTCGAGACCACGATGATCTTCGGCGAGCTCTACCGCCGCGACGGTGACTGGAAGTTCCGCGCCGTCGGCCAGGGGTACAGCAGCGGACTCGCGGGCATCGCCCGTGACTTCGGGGTCAACCTCGCGTGACCCCGCCCGCCACCGCGCCCGGTCGGGTCGCGGTGATCGGCGACGTCGGCGGCCACCTCGCCGAGTTGCGTTCCGAACTGGTCCGGCTCGGCGCCGACCGTACGACCCTCGCCCTCCCTCCCGACCTCACCGTCGTGCAGGTCGGCGACCTCGTGCACCGCGGGCCGGACTCCGACGGCGTGGTCGCGCTGGTCGACCGGTTCCTGGCCACCCAACCCGGCCAGTGGGTGCAGCTGATCGGCAACCACGAGGCGCAGTACGTCCGTGAGCCCGCCTTCGACTGGCCCGAACACATCGGCGAGGCGGCGGCCCTCACGCTGTTCGACCTGTGGGAGGCCGGGCGACTGCACGCGGCGGCCTCCGTGCGCGTCACTGACGAACAATTTTTGATCAGTCACGCGGGGCTCACGGCCGGCTTCTGGCGCCAGGCGCTCGCCTGCCCGACGACGGCGGAGGACGCGGCCCGGGCGCTCGACAGCTTCCGGCGCGACCACACCGATGTGCTGTTCCACGCCGGCACGGTGCTGGGAGGTGGCCCGCCGGATCTGGGCGCCGGGCCGATCTGGGCGTCGGCGGGGGAGGAACTGGTCCCGAGCTGGCTGGCCGAGCGCGAGCCGGCACCGTTCAGCCAGGTCCACGGCCACAGCGCGATGACCGACTGGAAGCGCGGCCGGCTGCACGCCGCCCCGTGGGTCACGGCCGTCACGACGATCGACCGCGACCGGGCGCACGAGACCAGCACGGTGCGCGGGCGCCGGATCGTGGGGATCGACGCGCGGCACGGCAAGAAGCCGCACCGGCCGTGGGCGGCGTTCGTGCTGCATGACGCCGTCGTGACCTCGCTCTTACCGGGACCTGTCTGATAGACAGGGGCGGATGACCGATCTCGTGCTCGGACCGGTGCTCCGGCACGTCGGCGCCACCGACGCCACGGTGTGGGTCGAGACAGCCGCGCCCGCGACCGTTGCAGTGCGCATCGGTTCGACGTCGCACACCGAACGCACCTGGACGGTGGCGGGCCACCACTACGCGCTGGTCGAGGTGACCGGGCTCGCGGCGGACACGTCGTCACCGTACGAACTGCTCCTCGACGGCGACGTGGTCTGGCCGCGCCCCGACGACACCCGGCCGGCACCCCGCATCCGCACGGTCTCGGAAGGCCGTGCGGTGCGCATCTCGTTCGGCTCCTGCCGCTACGCGAGGTCGGCCGCGGTGCACGGCGACGACCACTACGACGCCGACGCCCTCGACTGCCTCGCCGCGAGCATGATGCAGCAGCCCGACGCCACCTGGCCGGACTTCCTGCTCATGCTCGGCGACCAGGTCTACGCCGACGAGACGACCCCGGAGACGCGGGAGCGGATCGCCGCGAAGCGCACGCTCGAACTGCCGCCGGGCGCCGAGGCCGCGGACTTCGAGGAGTACACGTGGCTCTACCACGAGAGCTGGACCGACCCCGAGGTCCGCTGGCTGCTCGCCACCTTGCCGAGCTCGATGATCTTCGACGACCACGACATCCGCGACGACTGGAACACCTCGGAGTCGTGGCGGCACGAGATGGCGCAGACGTCGTGGTGGCACGAGCGGATCGTCGGTGGCCTCTCGTCGTACTGGGTCTACCAGCACATCGGCAACCTCTCGCCGGCCGACCTCGCGGCGAGCGGGATCTACCAGCAGGTGCGCGCCCACGACGGTGACGCGGCGGACCTGCTGCGGGAATTCGCGGTCACGGCCGACGCCGAGGCCGACGGCGGGAAAGGGGCGCGCTGGTCGTACCGCCGTGAGCTCGGCTGCGCGCGGTTGCTCATGATCGACTCGCGCTGCGGACGGATCCTCGCCGACGGCCGCCGGTCGATGATCAGCGACGACGAGCTGGCCTGGATCACGACGCAGGCGGACGACGCCGGATCGCACCTGCTGATCGGGACGTCGTTGCCGTGGCTGTTGGCGCGGGCGCTGCAGGATCTCGAGGCGTGGAACGAAGCACTGTGCAACGGTGACGCGGGCGAGAAGTGGGCCGAGCGCGGTGAGAAGTTGCGACGCGGCGCCGATCTCGAGCACTGGGCGGCGTTCCGCCGGTCGTTCCTCGAACTCGCCGACCTCATCCGGGCCGTCGGCCGCGGCGAGCGGGGCGACGCGCCCGCGACGGTGTGCGTGCTGTCGGGCGATGTGCACCACGCGTACGTCTCCCGCGCCGACCTCGGTGCCGGGATGGTGTCGAAGGTCTACCAGCTCACCTGTTCACCGCTGCACAACTTCGTGCCGCGGTTCGTGAAGGTCGGCTTCCGGCTGTTCTGGAGCCGGGCCTTCGAGCGGGGCCTGCGGGGCCTGCTCGGACTGGTCCACCCCGTCCCGGACCACACGATCCGCTGGTCGCGCGAGGGCGGGCCGTGGTTCGGCAACGAGCTCATGACTCTCGACCTGGACGGCCGCCGTGCCGAGCTGGTCGTCGAGCGCAGCGGCAAGGCGCACGACGACCTCACGCTGCACGGAGTCGAGCGGCGCGCACTGAGCTGAGCTGGATCGCCCCGATCGCGAGCCCGGCGAGCAACGGCACCACGCCGCACACCGCCATGCCGGTGCGCGCGCCGAAGTGCGTGGTGATGGCGCCGACCACGGGTCCGCCGAGCGGCGTGCCGCCCGTGAACACCAGCAGGTAGAGGCCCATCACCCGGCCGCGCATGGCGGGCGCGACGCCGAGCTGCACCGACGCGTTGGCCATCGCCTGGAACGCCAGGTTCGTGACACCCATCGCGACGAGCAGGACGAGGAACACCGTGAGGTCGGGCGCGCCCGCGGCGAACAGCTGAGCGAGGCCGAAGGCGGCCCCGGCGGCGACGATGAGGCGCAGCCGGGTGTGGGGGCGGGAGCCCGCGATCAGGGCACCGGCCACCGAGCCGACCGCGAGCGCGATGTTGAACAGGCCGTAGGTGGCGGCGTCACCGTGGAAGGTGTTGCTCGCCATCGCCGTGAGCACGACGGGGAAGTTGAGCCCGAACGTGCCGACCACGCCGACCAGCACGATGGTCCACGCGATGTGCGGACGTTCGAGGACGTGGTGGACCGCGCTGCGCAGGGCGTGCGGCTCGCGCGGGGTGGCGGCGGCGGGCTGCAGGTCCGCGGTACGCAGACGGAGCAGCCCGACCGTCGGCCCGAGGTAGCACAGGGCGTTGAGGGCGAAGACCCAGCCGCTGCCGCAGGTCGCGATCAGGACGCCCGCGACCGCCGGCCCGACCAGCCGGGTGGTCTGGAAGACGGCCGCGTTGAGGGCGATCGCGCCGGGCAACCGGTCGCGTCCGACCACTTCGCCGACGAAGGTCTGCCGGGTCGGGCCGTCGACGACGAGCACGGCACCCGCGAGCAGCGCGAAGACGTAGACGTAGCCCGGGCGGATGGCGCCGGTGAGGGCGAGGACGGCCAACAGCCCGGTGAGCGCGGCGTTGGTGCTCTGGGTCGCGAGCAGGAGGCGGCGCTTGTCGAACCGGTCGGCGAGCAGGCCGCCGTACGCGCCGAACGCGAGGGTCGGCAGGAACTGCAGCGCCATCGTGATGCCGACGGCGGTGCTGCTGTGCGTGAGCTCCAGGACCAGCCAGTCCTGCGCGATGCTCTGCATCCAGGTGCCGGTGTTGGCGAAGCTCTGGCCGGTCAGGTAGATCCGGTAGTTCCGGGACCGCAGGGCGGCGAAGCCGGAGGTGGACGGGAGGGTCGGGTAGGGGAACCTGCGGACG
>CAXUNA010000114.1:0-5675 GCA_964252095.1 uncultured Jatrophihabitans sp.
CTGGGAGCTTGATCTGTGGGGCCGCATCCGCAACGGCGTGCGCGCCGCGCGGGCCGCGCAACGGCCGTTCGACGCCGTGGTCGAACTCGCACTCGGCGACGGGCGGCTCGACGCCCGGACCGCCGGGGCGATCGCGCGCGCCACGGTCACCGGCCGGACCTGACCGCGGGACGCACGGACAACCGGTAGGTTCTCGGCCGTGGAGGCGACGAGCGGCGCCGTACGCGTGGGTCGCGCGGTGGTCGGTGCCCTCGCGGTCTTCGCGCTCGTCGCGACCCTCGTGACCAGCAACGACGTCCCGACGTTCACCGCGGCGAACTTCTTCTCGTACTTCACGGTCGAGTCGAACCTGCTCGCGGCGGTGGTGCTGCTCGGCCTCGCCGCCGTGCCGACCGCCGCGGAGGCGACGGAGGGGCTGCGCGGGGCGACCACGCTCTACATGGTCGTCACCGGCGTCCTCTACAACGCGTTGCTGCGCGGCGTCGACGTCGGGATCGAGCGCACCTCGTTCGGTGAACTGCTCAACGAGCTGCTGCACGTCGTCGTGCCGGTCGCCCTGTTGCTGGATTGGCTGCTGGTGCCGCCGCGACGCGCCATCGGCCGCAACCGCGCCCTGCTGTGGCTGCTGTTCCCGCTGGTGTACCTGGCGTACTCCCTCGCCCGCGGTGCACTCGTCGACTGGTACCCGTACCCGTTCCTCAACCCGGCTCACGGCGGGTACGGCCGGGTCGTGGTCTACGGCGTGGTCATCGCGGTGGTCATGCTCGTGCTCGCGCTCGGCATCGAGGAGATCGGCCGCCGGCGCGCGGCGCGCCTCCACGGCGTCGTCGCCCCCGACGACGACCGGACCTAGGACCGTCCTACGCCGCGGCCACCCGTCGCCCGGCGTCGATCTGCGAGGCGAGGTACTCGGAATCGTCGGACACGGCGAGGAACCGGCCCGACCCCCACGTCCACAGCCACGGCAGGCCGAGGAACAGCAGGCCGGGCTGCGACGACACCCCGCGGGTGTGCTGCGGGTACCCCCGCCCGGTGAACGCGGGCAGTTCGATCCACCCGTAGTCCGAGGTGTAGCCGGTCGACCACACCACGGTGCCGATGCCCTCGGCCGTGAGGTCGAGCTCGGAGGGCTGCTCGGCCGGCGGCTCCCACACCGCGCGGTACGGCTCGGCCGGCGGCGCATCGATGCCCTGCGCAACGATCCAGGCGTCGATGTTCTCGTTGATCCCGCGGTAGACGTCGTCGGCGCGGTCGAGGTTCACGGCCAGGTCGTCCGCGAACCGCACCCGACCGTCGCCGATGTCGACCAACCGGCCGTGCAGCGTGACGCCGTCGAGCGCGAACGCCCGCAGGTCGAGGTCGTGCCCGCCGTCCCGGCCGGTGACGTAGTGGTTCGCCTGCAGCCGCACCCGTTCCTGCTGGCTGTGCTCGTGCACGGGCATGCGGTAGTACCCCGTGTCGAACAGCCACTTCATGACGTCCTGGCCGCGGTGCCGACGGGCCACCCGGGGCGCACTGCCGACCGCGACGTGGACGTCACGCCCGGCCCGCTGGAGGTCCTCGACGATCTGGGCACCCGATTGGCCAGTGCCCACCACGAGCACCCCGCCCGGGGGCAACGACTCCGGTGAGCGGTACGCGGACGAGTGCAGCGAGACGACACCGGCCGGCAGCCGCTCGGCGAGCCGTGGCAACCGTGGGGTGTGGTACCCGCCGGTCGCGACGACCACCGTGCCCGCGTGCCACTCCCCCGCCGTGGTCGCGACGTCGAACCCACCGTCCACGGCCCGGCGCACCGACGTCACGGCGACGCCCTCGTGCACCGGCGGGTCGAACGAGGCACGATAGGAACTCAGGAAGTCGACCACCTCGTCGCGCAGCATGAACCCGTCCGGATCCCCGCCCGCGTAGGGGAATCCGGGCAGGTCGCACTGCCAGTTGGGGGTCACCAGGCAGAACGACTCCCAGCGGCGGTCGGCCCACTCGTGTGCGACGGTCTCCCGCTCGAACACCACGTGGTCGATCCCGCGGTCGACCAACCGGCGACTCATCGCCAGACCCGCTTGACCGGCCCCCACGACGACGACCTCGGTGTGCTCCACGGTTGCTCCTCTCACGGCAGGTGCTCTCAGACCCGCGTACGCAGGTGCGCGCGGTAGAAGTCGAGATGGGCCAGGGCGGCGCGGTCCCAGGAGTGGGCGGCGGCGGCGCGGCGACCGGCCTCCCGGCGTTCGGGGTCGTCGACGGTCAGGGCCGCCTCCAGCGCCGCGGCGATCCCGGCCGGTGTGCCGGCGAAGCGTGCCGAGTCCGCGAACAGCTCACGGAAGACCGGCAGGTCACGGCAGACGAGCGGCACGCCCGCGGCCAGTGCCTCCATCGCCGCGAGGCCGAAACCCTCGGCGCGCGAGGGGAACGCGAACGCACCGGCGCCGGCCACCAGCGACGGCAGGTCGTCGTCGACGACGGTGCCGAGCACCTCGACCCGCACCCCGAGGCGCTCGATCAGGTCGTCCACCTCGTGGCGGTAGTCGCGGTAGTCGAACAGCGTCTCGCCGCCGGCGACCACCAGCGGCACGTCGGGGTGGCTGCGCTGCAACACCGCCATGGCCTCGACGAGGTCGACGGTTCCCTTGCGCGGCTCGATGCCCCCGACCGAGACCACGTACCGGCCGAACCGCTGCGCCCACGCCCAGCGGGCCACCGCGGCCTCGGCGTCGTCGGCGGCCGCCCGTTCGAACCGGGCGGAGTCCACGCCGTTCGGGATCACCTGCGCCGCGATCCCCCACTCGTCCGCGAGCTGCCTCGCCACGGCGTCGGACACCGTCAGGTGGGCCACCGGATCGCGCAGCGCGCGGGCGTGACACGCCACCAGTTGCGGGGTGGTGAAGGAGTCGAGGTGGTGGACGGTGCGCACCGGGTGGTCGACGGCGTTCGCCGAGATGCAGTCCTGCGCGTGGACGACGTCGTACCGCGACGGGCAGAACGCCTGCCGCAGCAGCGAGATCGAGCGGACGATCCGGTCACCGACCGACTCGCCCTCGTGGTCCGGGAACGGCACCAGTCGCAGGCCGACGCGCGGGTCGACCGCCCGGTAGAAACCGGTGTCGCCGCCGCGCGCGAGCGACCACACGTCGACCTCCACCCCGGCGCGGACCAGCGCTTCCGCCAGCGCGAGGGTGTGCACCACGCCGCCGCGGGGCCTGGTCGAGTAGGTGAGCAGCGCGATCCTCATGTGGGTTCCACGATCCTGGTGCGGTAGACGTCGGGGCGCCGTTCGGCGAGGTGGAACAGGACGCGACGCGCCCGCTCGACCTCGTGGGCCACGTCGATCGCCGCCACCGCGAGACCGCCGCGGGCGCCGGTGGTCGCGAGCACCTCACCGCCGGGCCCGACGACCTTGGCCGAGCCGACGAACCGCTGCCGGCCGATGCCGCCGCTCTGGTTCGACGACAGCACGACGACCTGGTTCTCCGCGGCCCGCGCCTGGTCGTAGAGGTCGAACAGACGGGTCTGCCGGTCGTGCACCAGCGTCGCGGCCCGCCGGGTGACGCTCGCGGGCCACGCCGACAGCACGGCGAGCACGACCGCGCCGTCGAGTGCGAGGGTGCGGGCCGTCTCGGGGAACGTCTTGTCGTAGTCGACGAGCATCCCCATCCGCCCGACGGGGGTGTCGAAGGCGGCGAGCCGGTCCCCCTCGCTGAAGGTGGCCGCCTCGCCCGGTGGCAGGTGCAGCTTGCGGTGCCGGCCGAGCACGCCGTCGCCGTCGAGGCACACCGCGGTGCTGTGGAACCGGCCGTCGGCGACCTCGGTGTAGCCGAGACACACGACCATCTCGCGGGCGAGCTCCGCGATCCGCGCGAAGACCGGGTCGTCGGCCGGCAGGGCCTCGGGGGGCGCCTGCGGTGCGTCGGCCAGTTGTCCGGACGGGTCGCTCACGTAACCGCCGAGGGTGGCGTGCGGCAGGACGAGCACCCGGGCGCCAGCCTCGCGGGCGTGGCCGATGATCGTGGCGACCCGGGCGAGGTTGCGTTCGCTGTCGTGGCGGAAGTGGCCGCACGCGGCGGCCAGTCCGATCACCCCCACGACCCACTCCTCCGCGAGCCGGGATCAGACCGCGACGGTGGCGGGGTAGACGTCGGGGCGTCGGTCGCGCAGGTGGAACATCGACCGGCGTGCGGTGCCGAGCGCGTCGTCGACGTCGACCTCGGCGATCGCCATGCCCGGGGCCACCCCTGTGGTCGCGACGATGTCGCCACCCGGGTCGACGACCTTGGCGCTGCAGACGAACCGCAGTGAGCCGAAGGTGCCCGACTGGTTCGAGGCCACCCACACGATCTGGTTCTCCAGGGCGCGGGCCCGGTCGAACAGGTCGAACCGGCGCAGCCAGCGGTCCTCCGCGAGGTCCGGGCTCGCGGCGGTGCGGCCCGCGGGCCACGCGGACAGGCACGCCACCACCTGCGCACCGTCGAGGGCGAGCGCCCGGGCCGCCTCCGGGAACGCCTTGTCGTAGCAGATCAGCATGCCGAGCCGGCCGACCGGGCTGTCGAAGGCGGCAAACGATTCCCCCGGTGAGTACAGGAGGTTCTCGCCCAGCGGCTGGTGCACCTTGCGGTGCACACCGATCACCTCGCCCGCATGGACCGCCACCGCCGTGTTGTAGATCGTGTCGCCGTCCCGCTCGCAGAGCCCGACGGCCACGACCATGTCGCCGGCGAGGTCCGCGACCGCCTTCACCTCGGGACCGTCGACGTCGAGGGCCGGCGGCATGCCGGACTCCTTGATGTCACCGACGTGGTCGTGCGCCAGGCTCGCGACGTAGCCGCCGAGCGCAGCCTCCGGCAGCACCAGCAGGTCGACGTCCTGTGCTCGTGCGTCGTCGACGAGGGTGCCGATCCGGGCGATGTCGGCCTCGAGGTCGCGGTCGAACGGCGCCGCGACGGCGGCGGCCCTCATGCCGCCGCCCCCAGCCCGGTGACGCCGCCCGGCAGGGCCGTCGTGACCTCACCGTCCGGCCACCGCAGGCGCACGCCCCGCACCGCGGTCAACGTCCCGCACACCGTCGAGGTCGCCGGTCCGGCGGGGGCGACCCCGCGGCCCGCGGCGTCCGCGGTCAGCATCGCGAAACCGGGGAAACACGTGAGCCAGTCCCCGTTCGCGGCGGCGGCCGGCCGGGGCACCGCGGCCACGTCGAGCACCGCACCGGTGCCGCTCGCCTCGGCGAGCATGCCCAGCGTGCCGACCACACCGGCCATGCTGACGTCCTTCGCGGCGTGGGGACGGGTCCGGGCGACGACCGAGGTCATCGCCGCGATCTCGTCACGGCGGCGGCCGGACGTCGAGTCCCACTGCCGCCCCGTGTAGCCGGGTCGCCAGGCCCCACCGAGGTCCGCGGTGAGGGTGACGGCGTCACCAACCGCACCACCTCCGCCGCGCACGGGCGTGGGGGTGGCCCCGAACGCGGTGACCGAGAGCGCCGCGGGGACGCCGAGCTGGGTGTGACCACCGAGCACCGGGAGGCCGAACGCACCGGCCCCGCGTCGCAGCCCGGCGAGGACGCGGGCGGCGTGACCGGCGTCGGGGCTCCCGAGCGCATCCAACAGACCGTTGCCCGCTGCACCCATCGCCGCGAGGTCGTTCGCGCCGACGAGCACGCCGCACCACCCGGCCCATTCCGG
>CAXUNA010000114.1:5685-9384 GCA_964252095.1 uncultured Jatrophihabitans sp.
GGTCCATCCTCAATCGGTGGAGGCGTTCTTCGCCGAATCGGAGCGGTTCGGAACCCGCATGGTGGCCGGCAAGGTACTCATGGACCGCAACGCGCCCGCGGCCCTCCTCGACACGGTGCAACGCGGCTACGACGAGAGCACGGCCCTGATCGGGCGCTGGCACGGCCGGGGTCGTCAGCATTACTGCGTGACGCCGCGCTTCGCGCCGACGAGCACGCCGCACCACCCGGCCCATTCCGGGTCGCGCTCGACCATCGACGGCACGATCGCGTCGACACTGGCGAGGACGGTGTCGCCCACCGGGGCGGCGTCGTCGCCGACGAAGCCGGAACCCCCGAGGCCACCGACGGCGCGCAGCGGCTCGAGCAGCGCGGCGAGCGGGCCCTTGGTGGCAGCGACGAGCGCGCGGACGCGTTCGACCGGCCAGTCCACCAGCAGGTGGTCTCGGCCGTGCGCGGTGACGGTCCGCACCACGGCCCACCCGAGACGCTCGAAGAAGGCCCGGTTCGCCGGGACGATCTGAGCGTCGAACCGCAGGGCGCCGAGGCTCTCGGCGGTCGCGCAGGCCGCGCGGACCAGCGCCGAACCCACGCCGGCCGGGGCGTCGTCACGCACGGCCAGACGGCCACCGCGCCACCAGCCCAGCCCGGGATCCCCGGTGGGCGCGTGCACGCGCACCCCGCCGAGCAACGTCCCGTCGCCGGCGCGCGCGACGAGCGTGACGGTGTGCGGCGAGGCGTCGTGCTCGTCGGTGTCGTCGCGGTCGAACAGGCCGAACCGGTCGACGAACACCTCCCGCCGCAGGGCGAGGAAGTCGGCCGGAGCGGTGTCCGTCGCAGTGACGAGGAACGTCGCCGGGCGGATCGTTGCACCTGTCAACAGTGTGCAGACGTCGTCGAAGATGGCGGTCATGGTCTGGTCAGCCTCCAGCTGCCGAGAGGAGCCCGCACGCACCGCAGGAGGCGCAGCCGGCCCCCTGGTCGGCGCCCCGCATACCCGCCGCCTGCAACAGGGCGGCGACGCGGGTGGTGACCGACACGACCAGGCCCGGATCGGGGGCCCGGGCCCCGTCGACGTCGACGGCGAGCGCCCCGGCGTGCGGCCGGAACGGCACCACGAACGGGTAGACGCCGCGGTCGATGAGCGATCCGCACCCGGCGACCAGTTCGTCGGGGTCCTCGCCGAGTCCGACCAGCAGGTAGGTCGACACCCGGTTGCGACCGAAGACGCGCACGGCCTCGTCCCACGCGGCCTCGTAGTCCGCCATCGGGACCTCGGCCTTGCCGGGCGTCCACTGGCGGCGGACGCGCTCGTCGAGCGCCTCGACGTGGATGCCGATCGCGGTGGCGCCGGCCTGCTTCAGCCGGGTGATCCACGCCAGGTCGCCGGGCGGTTCGCACTGCACCTGGATCGGCAGCCCGGGCACGGCCGCGAGCACGGCGCGCACGCACCGCTCGAGGTGCGCGGCGCCGCGGTCGGAGCCCGGGGTGGTGCCCGTGGTCATCACCATCGAGCGGACGCCGTCGAGCTCGACGGCCCGGGCCGCCACCTCGGCCAGCTGGGCCGGGGTCTTGACCGCCGTGGTGGCGCCGGACTCCAGGCTCTTCTCGACGGCGCAGAACCGGCACCGGGTCGCCTCGGGGCCGTAGCGGGTGCAGGTCTGGATCGTCGTCGTGGCGAGGACGTCGCGCCCGTGCAGCCGGGCGATCTTCTCCATGGCCACGCCGTCGGAGGTCTCGAGATCGTAGAAGGCGGGGCGGTGGACGGCGGACACCTCGATGTCCTCGACCACCACCCCGTCCGCGATCAGCCGCTCACCGTCGAGCGTGAAGCGCGAATCCGTGGCGCGACGCAACGTCGTGGGCAGTCCCATGAGGACGACGTGGCCGTCGTCGGTGGGTCCGGCCCCGCCCGTGCGGCGGACGGGTGCTTCCACCCGGACGCCGCACGTGGCCAGTTCGGCTCGCAGCTGGAGGTCGGACGCGTCAGCGGCCGCCGGTGGCGTGGTCACGGAGACTCAGAACATGTAGGTGGAGTTGATGATCGCGCCCTTGCGGGCGTAGTGGATCACCGCGTCCTGGACGTCCAGCGGGTGCGTCGGGATGACGCCCTCGATGAGGTCCTCCTCGCGGGCGCCGTGGAGCGAGAGCCCGAAGCGGCAGGCGTACACCGTGCCGCCCTCGGCGATGAAGGTCTTGAGCTGGTCGTTGATGTTGAGCTCGCCGGGGAAGGCGGCGTTGCCGGTCGTGGGGAAACCGCGGGTGGCGAGGGCGTTCAGCGAGCCGGGGCCGTAGAAGTAGATCGCCGAGTGGAACCCCTTCCGCAGCGCGCGGGTGGCCTGCAGGATCGCCACGAAGCTCACCGACGACTCGTGCGCGATGCCGTGCACCATCGTGAAGTACGACTCGCCCTCCTCGGCCTGGTAGTCCGGGAAGACCTTGGTGGTGCCGTAGATCGTCGAGCCCTGCGGCAGGCTCGGGTGGGCGATCTCGTCGATCGAGATCTTGCCCTGCGCGTCGACTGATTCCTGGTCCACGGTTGCGGTCATGTCGGGTGTCTCCTCGTTGGTCGGTGCGGGTGAGGGTGGTGACGGACGCCTGCGGCGTCAGCCGTACAACTTCTCGAAGTTCTCGCGGGTGGCCATGCGGAACAGGTCGCCGTCGCCGAACGCGTTCGCGAGCCGCGCGGACTCGCCGGCGTGGTCGCCCCACGGCTCGTCGGAGGCGAACAGCACCCGGTCGGCGCCGACGCCGCGGCGGTCGATCTCCAGGGCGAGCCAGCGCGGCGCGAAGCCGATCGCCCAGGAGGTGTCGGTGTAGACGCGCTTCCCGGCGGCGATCCAGTCGAAGAACCGGCCGCCGAGCAGCTTCATGTGGCCGCTCATCCCCCCGCCGAGGTGGACGAGGTGGATCGCGACGTCGTCGCCGTACCGGTCGACCAGCTGACCGATCTCGTCGATGTCGCTCGCGGCGCCGGGCGACGTGTGCACGTGGACGACGAGGTCGTGCTCGCGGGCCGCGCCGAAGATGGCGTCGAGCTGCGGGGCGCAGTCGGGGTCGTCGACCCGGCCGCCGAGCAGGAAGCTCAGCTTCAGCGCGCCGACGCCTGGCTCACCGGCGAGCGACAGCGCCTGGGCGGTGGCCGCGGCGTCGTCGCAGCGCGGCGACGTCCAGAGTCCGCAGCGGATCCGGTCGTCACGGGCGGCGGCGTCGAGCACCAGCTCGTTGAACCCGAAGCTCAGCGTGTGGTCCGGCACGCCGTAGTTGGGGAGCACGAGGGCGCGTTCGACGCCCTCGCGGTCCAGGTCCGCGATCAGGTCCTCTACCGTGGCACGCGCCGTGGTGTCGGCCTGGATCGGCGGGCCGCCGTAGAAGGCGTACGCCGGCAGCTGGCCGAGGTGACGGTGCGCGTCATGGGTGGTCGGTGCGCCCATGGACACATGCAACGGCCGCGCCGTTGCCGTCTGGTTCCGCTGGCAACGCGGGTGTGTAACGTCGCGTTTCGACCTCGCTACATTGTCCTCACCGTTGCTATGTGCAACGTTTGAGGGTGCGGGCTCAGCCGGCGCGCAGCTCCGCCACCAGCTCACGCTCCCGTGCCGCGGTCAGCCCCGCCCGGCGTGGCCGTTCCAGGCCCTTCTCCTGCTCCCACGCGAGCGTGTCGACCAGGACGTCCCGGCGCGGGCGGTGGGTCAGGCCG
>CAXUNA010000115.1:0-9383 GCA_964252095.1 uncultured Jatrophihabitans sp.
CGGCTGACACCGGGTCAGCCGGTGAGCGTCGCCAGCAGGGCGCGCGCGTAGGCGTCGGCCGGGTCGTCCGCGACCGAGGTCGACTGCCGGCCCGCCACCGCGTACGTCACGGCCCACCCGCCCCCGGCGTCGCGCTCGAGCCGGGTGAACGCGTCGCCGAGACGCGCCCGCAGCTGGTCCTCGGCCGGCAGCCACACCGCGTCGGTCTGGTCCACCGAGTCCAACGCCCACTCCGTCGTGCCGTTGAACCCGATGACGGTGACGCCGGCGGCGTCGCGCGGTCGGTGCACCTCGACGGTCATGTCGGCGAGCACGAACACGTCGGTGTCCATGCCGCGGTCGACGACGGTGAACCGGTCGCCCGCCGCCGGCCCCCAGTGCAAGCCGGCGTCGCGGAGCGCCCGGGCCAACTCGAGGGTGATCACCGTGTGAGTATCCCGCGTGTCCAACACGTGAGGTGCACGTGAAGGCCGGACGACCGGCACGTGACGATCGTGGGGCGTGGGGGGCACACTGACGAACGTGACGACGACAACGGACATCCGGGACGTCGCGGGCGAGCTCAGCGTCGTCGAGCGGCCCGAGCAGCACCGCTACGAGTTGCGGCTCGGCGGCGAGGTGCGCGGGCTGGTCGTCTACTGCGACGACGACCGCGTGCGCGCGATCATCCACACCGAGATCGACCACCGCGTGCAGGGCCGTGGCCTCGCCGGGGTGCTGGTGCGTCAGGCCCTGGTCGACATCGCCCGTGAGGGCCGCCAGGTCCAGCCCGCCTGCGGCTACGCCGCCTGGTACATCGAGCAGCACCCCGAGTTCGCCCACCTCGTCGCGTAACCCGCCCGGACGAGGAGAGGCCCGCACCGATCCGGTGCGGGCCTCTCGTCGTGCGTGAGGTGCGGTCTCAGCCGAAGCGGCCCGAGATGTAGTCCTCGGTGCGCTGGTCGCTGGGGTTGGAGAAGATCTTCTGGGTGTCGTCCATCTCGACCAGCTGGCCGGGCTTGCCGATGCCCGACAGGTTGAAGAAGGCCGTCCGCTCGCTGACGCGCGCGGCCTGCTGCATGTTGTGGGTGACGATGACGATCGTGTACTTCTCCTTCAGCGACTGCATGAGGTCCTCGATCGCGAGCGTCGAGATCGGGTCCAGGGCCGAGCACGGCTCGTCCATGAGCAGGACCTCGGGCTCGACCGCGATCGCGCGGGCGATGCACAGCCGCTGCTGCTGACCACCGGAGAGGCCGGCGCCGGGCTTGCCGAGCCGGTCCTTGACCTCTTCCCAGAGGTTCGCCGCACGCAACGAGCGCTCGACGGTCTCGTCCAGGGTCTTCTTCGCGATCCGGCCGCCCTGCAGCTTCAGGCCCGCGACGACGTTGTCGTAGATCGACATCGTCGGGAACGGGTTCGGCCGCTGGAACACCATGCCGATGGTGCGGCGGACATCGACCGGGTCGACGTTCGAGCCGTAGATGTCCTCGCCGTCGAGCAGCACCTCGCCCTTGACGTGGGCGCCCGGGATGACCTCGTGCATCCGGTTCAGCGTGCGCAGCACGGTGGACTTGCCACAGCCCGACGGGCCGATGAAGGCCGTCACGCTGCGGGGCACGATGTTGAGGTCGACCTGGCTGACGGCCAGGAACTTGCCGTAGTAGATGTCGAGGTTCTTCGCGTCGATCCGCTTGGCCATGTCAGCTCCTCCTGGAGGGGGTCGGGTGGGTCCGGCGGGCGGTCACGCCGCGACCTTCTTGCCGCGGCTCACGAGACGCGCGAGCAGGTTGAGCAGCATGACGATGAGGATCAGCGTCAGCGCCGCGCCCCACAGCCGGTCGGGCGCGAAGTTCGCGACGGCACCCGCCACCTTGTTGCCGTTGGCGTCCAGGTGGTACGCCGCCGTGCCGCTCGCGGTGGTGTTGATGTTGATGAACTGGGCGTTGATCAGGCCCGGCAGCGAGCTCTGGAAACCGTTGAACAGATCGCCGTTCGTGCCCGCCGCGTAGCCCACGAGGATCAGCAGCGGGGCGGTCTCCCCGGCGACGCGGGCGACACCGAGGATGACGCCGGTGATCAGGCCGGACAGCGCGGTCGGGATGACGATGCGCACGATCGTCTTCCACTTCGGGACGCCGAGGGCGTACGAGCCCTCGCGCAGCTCGTTGGGGACGAGCCGCAGCATCTCCTCGGTGGTGCGGACGATGACCGGCACCATCAGCATCACCAGGGCGAGTGAGACCAGCCAGCCGGCGCGGATGCCGCCGAGGGTGGTGACGAACAGCGCGTAGATGAACAGGGCCGCGACGATCGACGGGATCCCGCTGAGGATGTCGACGGTGAACGTCGCCGCGCGGGCCAGCGGGCCCCGGCCGTACTCGACGAGGTAGACGCCGACGAGCACGCCGATCGGCACCGAGATCAGCGTGCACAGCCCGACCTGTTCGGCGGTGCCGACGATCGCCGCCAGCGCGCCGCCGCCCTGGTCGCTGAAGGTGATGCCGGCCTGGTCGGACGTCCACCAGCCGGCGTGCAGGATGACGCCGATCCCCTTGCTGATGACCGTCCAGAGCAGCCAGACCAGCGGGACCAACGCGATGGCGAACGAGAGCCACACCAACGTCGTGGCCACGCCGTTCTTCAACACCCGTGCCCTGCCCAGTGCCGTGAAGGCGCTCGGTCCGCTGGTCTGACCCGGCTTCGCGGTAATCGTGGTCATCGGAAGTCCTTCCTGCGGTTGACGATCGCTCGCGCAGCGGCGTTGACGACGAAGGTGAGCACGAACAGCACCAGACCCGCGGCGACGTACGCGCCGGTGGACTGCGGGTTGTTGAACTCACTCGCCCCGTTGGCGATCCGGGAGGCGATCGTCTCGCCGCCGTCGAAGATCGAGAAGCTGAACGTGCTGGTGGTCGAGAGGATCAGGTAGACCGCGATCGTCTCGCCCAACGCGCGGCCCAGCCCCAGCATCGAACCGCTGACCAGACCCGGCCGCCCGTAGGGCAGGACGGCCATCCGGATCATCTCCCACTTGGTGGCGCCGAGTGCCAGGGCGGCCTCGATGTTGGCGCGGGGCGTGCGGGCGAAGACGTCGCGGCTGATCGCCGTGATGATCGGCAGCACCATGACCGCGAGGACCACGCCGCCGTCGAAGATCGTGCGGGTGTCCTTGCCGTGGTCGTCGAAGATGCCGATCCCGCTGAGGTGGTACAGCAGGTGCTGGACGGGCGTCAGGGCGCTCGCCAACGTGGTGTAACCCCAGATGCCGTAGACGATCGAGGGGATCGCGGCGAGCAGGTCGATGACATAGGCGACCGGCTGCGCGAGCCGGCGCGGCGCGTACTGCGTAATGAACAGTGCGATACCGATGGCCACGGGCACCGCGAGCACCATCGCGATGAGGGCGATGATCACCGTCACCCACAGCAGGTTCGCCACGCCGAAGCGCAGGTTGCCCGGCGTCAGCGACCACTCGGTCGAGGTGAGGAAGTTGACGTTGTCGTTGCTGAGCGCACCGATGGAGCTCTTGACGAGGAACACCGCGACGAGCACGACGATCGCGATGACGACCCACGCCGAGCCCGACGACAACGTCGAGAAGATCCGGTCGCCGATCCGCGTCCGGCCGGTCGAGTTCGAGGGGGCCGCGGCGTCGGGACCGGCGCCGAGCGCGCCGGCACTCATCGCGGTCGGGTCGCTGGAGACCAGCGCCGCGGTGGGCTCCGGTTCCGGGGCGAAGCGCTCGGACTGACGCGCGAGCGCGTCGCGCAGGGTGCCGTCGCCGGCGGGGGAGTCGTCGTCGAGGACGAGCGGCTCGCCGCCGACCCGCGGCGGCTGGAGCGGCGCCGCCGTGCGGGCCTCCCGGCCACCGTCGTCGTGCGTCTTCCGGTCAGTCATGGGGAGATCATCCATCCGGGGCCGAAGGCGTGGGGGTTCGGGAACGTGGGAAACCCCGCCGAGCCGCCTCGCGGGCGGTCGACGGGGTCTCCCACGTCAGTGCGGGATCAGCTGATCTTCGCGACGGACGCCTGGACCTTGGTCAGCAGCTCCGAGGGCAGCGGGGCGTAACCCAGCTGGGCGAGCGAGTCCTGGCCGGGGCCCGCCGTGTACTGCAGGAACGACTTGACGGCCGAACCGGTCGCGGCGTCCTTGTACTTGGTGCAGGCGATCTCGTAGGTGACGAGGATCAGCGGGTACGCGCCCGACACCTTGGTGGCGTAGTCGAGGTTGAGGCTGAGGTCGTCACCGGTGCCGGTGACCGTGGCCGCGCCGGCCGCGGCACTGGCGGTGTCCTTCGAGATCTCGACGGCGCCACCGCCGTTGTCAATCTTGGCGGTCGCCAGGCTGCCGCTGACCGCGAACGAGTACTCGACGTACCCGATCGAGCCCTCGGTGCTGCTGATCGCCTGGGCGACACCCTGCGACTTGGCCTGGCCCGAGCCCTTGAACACCGTGGCGGCGTTGTCCTTCGCGGGCTTCGCCGTGAAGTCGGTGGGGGCGGCCTTGCTCAGGTAGGTCTCGAAGTTCTGCGTGGTGCCCGAGCTGTCCGAGCGGTAGACGACCTTGATGGCGGTCGACGGCAGCGAGACACCGTTGTTGATCGAGGCGATGGCCTGGTCGTTCCAGGTGGTGATCTTGCCGCTGAAGATCTGCGCGATGACGCTCGGCGTCAGCGTGAGGTCCTGGACGCCGTTGAGCTTGAAGGCGATCGCGATCGGGCCGACCACCATCGGGAGGTCGAGCGCGGTGCTGCCGCAGGTCTTCGCCGCGGCCGCGGGCTCACCGGCGGTGGGCGAGAGCGCGGAGTCGGAGCCGGCGAAGTTGACCTGGCCCGCGGTGAAGTTGCTGACGCCCGCACCGGAACCGGTGGGGTTGTAGTTGACCTTGGCGCCGCTGCACTGCGCGGTGTAGCCCTTGATCCACTCGGTCATCGCGTTGGTCTGGGCGGTCGAACCCTCACCGTTCAGCGTGCTCGAACCGCTGGGGCAGCTGGTCGCGGCCGCGCTGCTGGAGCCGCTGGAGCTGGCCGAACCGGAACCGGCGCCGTTCGTGTCGCTCCCGCTGGAACTGCAGGCGGTCAGGGCAAGGGCGATCGCGGCTGCGCCGGCGAACGCCGCGCCGAGCCGGGTGGTCTTCACTCGCATGGATCCTCTCGTCGTGGACGGTCCCGCGGTGGTGTGCGCGACCTGTTCCGGACGGTAGGGAGGCGAGATGGCTGCTCGGCGCTACCGACGTGAACGAGAGGTGAACGACAGGCGCACGGACGCCCGGAACCGGCTGTCTCAGACACGGTTCGCGTGACGCACGCGATACCGCACGTCGCGGTGATCGCGCTCGAACCCGATCCGCTCGTACAGCGCGACGGCACCGGGGTTGTCGTCGTCGACGTACAGGATCGTCACGCCGAGTCCCGCGGCCCGCAGGTGCGCCAACCCGGCGTCGAGCAGCGCCCCGCCGAGGCCGGTGCCCTGCTCGTCGGGGGACACGCCCAGGACGTACACCTCGCCGACCGGCGGCTGCTCGTCCGTGTGCACCTTCGTCCAGTGGAACCCGACGAGCCGGCCGTCGCGCTCGGCGAGCAGGAACCCCGCCGGGTCGAACCAGTCCTCGGCCTCGCGGGCCAGGAGATCGGCGTGGGACATCCGCCCCTGCTCGGGGTGTGAGGCGAAGGCCGCGGCGTTCACGGCGAGCCAGGCGTCCTCGTCGCGACCGGGTTCGAACGCGCGGACGGCGACGCCTTCCGGCACGGCGCGCGCCGCGGGCAGTGCGACGTCGGGTCGGCGCAACCGCCAGAGGACGCGTTCCTCCTCGGCGCCCAGCTGCCCGACCACACCCGCGACGGCGTCGTCCTCCGCGTGGGACCACACCAGGACGTCGTCACCGTGAGAGACCGTTGCCTGCTGCACCAGTTCGACCGCGCTGGCGACGGAATCCGCCACGAGTTCCAGTGATCCGTCGTGCCGGTCGAGCTGGGCGTACCCGCCGTCGTGGGCGAACAGGTGCACCACGCCTTCTGTTGCACCGTGCAACCGCACGCGGGCTTCGTCGGACAGGCCGGGTGCCGCCGCCAGACGCGCGACCTCGCCCGCGGGGACCTCGGCGCTCACTCTCACCACGCCCGGCAGTCAACCACCCCTGCGACGTGGGCAGGCTCCCCATGTGGACCCGACCTTCCCGCGCACGCCGGACCGCCTGCCCCGTCCGGTGGTCTTCGACCAGCGCTGGACCGACCTGACCTTCCTGCACTGGGCGGTGGATCCGGCCGACGTGGCGCCGTTCCTGCCGGCGGGCACCCGCCCGGACGTGTGGACGGGCGGGGCGACCTACGTCGGGCTGGTGCCGTTCCGAATGACCCATGCGGGGCCGGGCCACCTGCCGGTCCCGTTCTTCGGCTGGTTCGCCGAGACCAACATCCGGCTGTACTCGGTCGACGATCACGGGCGGCACGGCGTGGTGTTCCGCTCGCTCGAGGCGTCGCGGCTCGCGGTGGTGCTGCTCGCGCGGTTCGGCGTGCGGATCCCGTACGTCTGGGCGCGGATGCGGATCGAGCACGACGGTGACGTGCACCGGTACCGCTCCCGCCGCCGCTGGCCGGGCGCCGGACCCACCACCGACATCGGCGTCCGCATCGGGGAGCGGGTCGAACCCACCCCGGTCGAGCAGTTCCTCACGGCCCGGTGGGGCATGCACAGCGACATCAGCCGGGCGGGCCGCGGCGGGCACACCCGCTGGTTCCCGAACGCCCACGACCCGTGGCCGTTGCACGAGGCAGCACTGCTGCACCTCGACGACGGCCTCGCCGCGGCCGCGGGGTTCGACCTCGGACCCGCACCCGACCTGCGACCGCTGTGGTCGCCCGGGGTGCGGACCCGGTTCGGGCGTCCGAGCCGGCTCTGACGGGAGGGCGACCTACAGCGCGTCGAAGAGCTCGCGCGAGGCGGCCTCGTCGACGTCGACGGCGTCGAGGGCGGCCGCGACGACCTTGTCGGCACCGGCCGGGCGCACGAACTTGTAACCGACGTTGCGCACGGTGCCGATCATCGACTCGTGCTCGACGCCGAGCTTCGCGCGCAGGCGGCGGACGTGGACGTCGACGGTGCGGGTGCCACCGAAGTAGTCGTAGCCCCAGACCTCCTGCACCAGGTGCGAGCGGGAGAAGACCCGGCCCGGGTGCTGGGCGAGGAACTTCAGCAGCTCGAACTCCTTGTAGGTGAGGTCGAGCGTGCGGGACCCGAGCCGCGCCGTGTAGGTGCTCTCGTCGATCCCGAGCTCCCCGATCTGCACCGCGGTGGGCGCGACCTCGGTGGTGACCGCACGGCGGCCGAGCGCGAACCGCAGCCGGGCGTCGACCTCGGCGGGGCCGGCCGTGTCGAGCACGATGTCGTCGACCTGCCAGTCGGAGGAGAGGGCGACCAGGCCGCCCTCGGTCAGCACGACGAGCACCGGCACCGCGATCTCGGCGGCGGCGAGCACCCGGGCGAGGCCACGGGCTCCGGCGAGGTCACGACGGCCGTCGACGAGGATCGCGTCGCCGCCCTCGCGCTGGACGAGCGCGGTCGCCGACAGCGGCGCGACGGTCACGTGGTGCGGCAGCAGGCCGAGGGCGGGCAGCACCTCGGTCGTCGGTGCCACGGCGTTGGTCAGCAGGACGAGGTCCACGTGAGGCCTCCCGGTCTTCGCCGCGATCCGGTGGAGCGCGGCAGTGGGCGGGAGGGGCGTCGTTGCCCCCGATGACGGTGCTGCGTGCGGAGGCAGACTATCGGACTGTGGGCCCCCAGCCGAGAGCTGTTGTTCGTCACACGTTGATCTCCACGACCACGACGGACGGTGTCCGGCTGGCGGGCCGGGCCTGGGAGGCCGAATTTGCCCAGCAGTTCAA
The DNA here is from genome assembly GCA_964252095.1 of uncultured Jatrophihabitans sp. Lineage (GTDB taxonomy): Bacteria > Actinomycetota > Actinomycetes > Mycobacteriales > Jatrophihabitantaceae > CAXUNA01. The sequence goes on from CAXUNA010000115.1 coordinate 7,862, forward strand.
CAAATCCGGTCACAAGCGCTTGCAGCCGGGTCCCGCCCCGATCCCGACCTATGTCGTGGCTCACGGCTTCACCGGATCGACCGCGGAACGACGCGTCCTCGACATCTGCGAGCGGCTGGCCGCCCGCGGCGCCGGCGTGGTCGCGTTCGACTTCCGCGGGCACGGCCGCTCCGGCGGCGGGTCGACGCTGGGCGACACCGAACCCGCCGACGTCGCGGCGGCCGTCGCGTTCGCCCGGGCCCGGACCGACGGACCGGTGGTGGTCGCCGGCTGGTCGATGGGCGGCTCGGTCGTCCTGCGGCACGCGGGGCTGGGCGGTGACGCCGACGCCGTCGTGAGCGTGAGTTCGCCCGGCATCTGGTACGAGCGGCGCACCCGCGCGATGCGGATCGTGCACTGGGCGGCGGAGACCCGGCGGGGCCGCGTGCTGTGCCGGGTGCTGACCGGGACCCGGCTGACGTCGGGGTGGGAGCGACTGCCGGAGTCGCCGGTGGAGGTGGCGGCGGCCGTCGCGCCCCGACCGCTGCTGGTCGTGCACGGCGACGCCGACAGCTACTTCCCGGTCCGGCACGGCCGCGCGATCGCGGCGTCGGCGCCGCACGCCGAGTTCTGGCTCGAGGCGGGGATGGGCCACGCCGAGACCGCGACGACGCCGGCGCTCGTCGACCGGATCGACCACTGGGTGCGGTCGCAGCTGGCCCGCGGAACCGGGTCCACGGTCGGCGGGCGTGCGACCATGACGGGATGAGCGACGACGCCCAGCGCGCGACCGACGTCGCCGTCGCGGACGGGTCCGGCGCGGTGCGCGCGACGTCCGCCGACCCGGCGTCACCCCTGCCAACGGCCGACTCCGTGCCCGCCCGTGCCGGCCGGATCGACTCCGGCGGCCTGCTGCTGACGGCCGTCGTCGCGGCGGTCGCCGGTGGTGGGTTGTGGGCCGCGGCGCGCAGTTCCACCACGACGCTGGTCGTCGGCGTCGGCGTGCTCCAGGGCCTGCTGGTCCTCACCTGGATGACCGGGCTGCGGGTGCCCGGCCGGTGGGGCGGCCTGCTCGTCGCCGCCCTCGCCGCGGCCGCGGCCGACGTCCTCGCCGTGCAGTACCCCGCCGACCAGCTCGGTGTCCTGGTGCCGCCGCTCGGTCTGCTGGTGCTCGCGATCTTCGTGGTGCAGCTGTTCCGCGGCGTCATGCGCGTGCGGGTGGTCGAGTCGATCTCCGACGTCGCCGTCCTCGGCATCGCCGTCGTCGCCCTCGCGAGCCTCATCGTCCTGCAGCACCGCGTGCTCGATCCCGGCGCGGCGTCACCCACCGCCGCCGTGCCTGTCGCGTTGGTCCTCGGGGCGGCGCTGGTGCTCGGCGCGCTCGGCGACCTCGTCGCGCCGTTCCCCCGCTTCGACCCCACGGTCGAGCGCGGGCTGTTCGGCGTGATCCTCGCGGCGGTCGCGGGTGGCGTCGCGGGCTGGGCCGTCCTGCACGACGCCTTCGGCTTCGGCCCGCAGCGGGGCTCGTTCCTCGGCGCGGCGC
>CAXUNA010000116.1:0-9342 GCA_964252095.1 uncultured Jatrophihabitans sp.
GGCGTCTCCCCCGTCCCCGTCACCCTCGACGACCAGTCCTGCTCCTGACGCCTCCTCCACCCGGTCGAGTGGTGCGGAAAGCGGTGAGTGGCGCGCGAAACGTGGCGTTTCACCGCGCCACTCAGTCGTCTGCGCACCACTCGACCGGGACGGCGCCGGTCAGCGGACGAAGGGGAAGGCGAGGGTCTGACGGATCGAGGCGCCGGTGAGCATCATGACCAGCCGGTCGACGCCGAGACCGAGTCCGCCGGTGGGCGGCATCGCGTACTCCAGCGCCGTGAGGAAGGCCTCGTCGACCTCCATCGCCTCGGGGTCGCCCGCCGCGGCCTTCGCCGACTGCGTGACGAGCCGCTGCCGCTGGTCGACCGGGTCGATGAGCTCCGAGTACGCCGTGCCGAGTTCGGCACCGAACGCGACGAGGTCCCAGCGCTCGGACAACCGCGGGTCGTGCCGGTGACGCCGGGTCAGCGGCGACCCCTCGATCGGGAAGTCCTTGTAGAACGTGGGGAAGGTCGTCTGCTTCTCGACGAGCGCGTCGTACAGCTCGTTGACCAGCTCACCCGCGGTGGCGCCCGACGGCGCGCCGACCCCGTGGGCCGCGCAGATCGCCCGCAGTTCGTCCTCACCGGTGTCGGCGTCGACCACGCACCCGCTCGCCTTCGCCACGGCGTCGTGCACCGTCACCACCGGCCACGGGCCCGAGAGGTCGACGAACCCGCCGTCGCGGCAGGCCACCGGCCGGCCCCACACCGCGGTCGCCATCTCCAGGACGACCTCCCGGGTGAGGACGCGCATGGTGTCGTAGTCGGCGAACGCCTCGTACGCCTCGAGCGACGTGAACTCCGGGTTGTGGGTGGCGTCGGCGCCCTCGTTGCGGAAGTTGCGGTTGCACTCGAAGACCTTCTCGATGCCACCGACGCACAACCGCTTGAGGAACAGCTCGGGTGCGATCCGCAGGTAGAGATCGGTGTCGTAGGCGTTGATGTGCGTGGTGAACGGCCGGGCGTTGGCGCCGCCGTGCACGGCCTGCAACATCGGTGTCTCGACCTCGAGATACCCGCGGTTGACGAACGCCGTGCGCAGTGCGAGCACGCCGACCGAGCGCCGCTGCAGCATCTGCCGCGCGTCGTCGTTGACGATGAGGTCGAGGTAGCGCTGCCGCACCCGGGCGTCGGCGTCGGTGAACCCCGCCCGCAGCCCGGGTAGCGGCCGCAGACACTTGCTCGCCATCTGCCACGACGACGCCAGCACCGACAACTCGCCCGACCTCGACCGCACGACCTCGCCGGTCACGGAGATCTGGTCACCGAGGTCGACCGCGTGCCGGAACAACCACGACTCGTCGGTGCCGACGCAGGCCCGCGACACCATCACCTGCAGCCGGGCGTCGCCCTCGGTGAGCACGGCGAACACCACCCCGCCCAGGTCACGCACGACCCGCACACGGCCGGCGACCGACACCACGACACCGGTCGAATCCCCCGGCGCGAGCACGCCTTCCCCGCCGTGGGCGGCCACGACGTCCGCCACGGACACCGTGCGCGGCACGCCCACGGGGTAGGCCTGCTCCCCCGCCTCGGCGAGCAACCCGATCTTGTCCAACCGCGCCTGCTGCTGCTGCGTGGGGCGGCGCACGGAGAGCACCGCGGTGTCCCGCAGCGCCTTCTCCTGCGCGAGCACCGCCGTGGCGAACGGGACGTCGTCGTGGCCGTCGTAGGTGACGCTGCCGTCCTCGGCGCGCGTGGCCGGCTCGCCGGCGGCGGGCAGGAAACCCTCGGCCTTGCCGGCCGCGAGCGACACCCGCGTCAGGGTCAGCGACGAGTCGTAGCAAAGGAACCGCGGTTCCCACCGCGGCAGGTAGCGCGCGTTCGACCGGTACAGCGACTCCAGCTGCCAGAACCGCGACGCGAAGGTGAGCACCGCGTTGCCCGCCCGCACCATCGGGCCGGCACCGACCCGCTCCGCTGCGGAGAAGACCCCGCGGAACATGGCGAAGTTGAGCGAGATCCGACGGACCGCCAGATCGCCCGCCTGCAGCGCCAGCGTCGACACCATCGCCTCGACCAGGCCGTTCTCGCTGTCGCGGTCACGGCGCATGAGGTCGAGCGACAGCCCGCGGCGTCCCCACGGCACGAACGAGAGCAGTCCCCGCAACCGGCCGTCGGCGTCGTGGGCGAGGACCGCCACGCAGTTGCCGTCGACGGGGTCGCCGATCCGGCCCAGCGCCATCGAGAAGCCGCGCTCGGTCTCGTCGCCGCGCCAGTCCTCCGCGCGGGAGTCGATCTCGGCCAGCTGCTCGGGGGTGAGATCGGCGTGCCGACGGATGGTGATGACGTAGCCCGCCCGCGTGACCCGCTGCACGGCGCGCCGCACCGGCTGCATCGTCGGACCCTCGAGCGTGAAGCCGTCGACGTCGATGATCGCCTCGTCGCCGAGCGGGATCGCCTTGAGCCCGGCGGCGACGTACGCCTCCGCGCCGCGGGTGCTCGCCGAGAGCACGGCGGGGAACCAGCCGTAACGGCGGGTCTCGTCCAGCCACGCCTCGATCGCGGGCGCCCACCCGGCGGGCGCGCCGATGGGGTCGGCGCTGACCAGGCTCACCGAGGTGAGCACCCGGTAGGTGACGGCCGCGTCGTGGGCCGGTGAGAACAGCACCGACTTGTCGTGCCGGGTCGCGAAGTAGCCCAGCGAGTCGTCCTCGCCGTACCGCAGCAGCAGCCCGCGCAGGTCGAACTCGTCCTGCGCGGTGAGGTAGTGCTTCGAGCGGGTGGAGCGGAGGAAGACGTAGGCGGCCGCCACCAGGGCGGCGGCGGAGATCAGGCCCGCCACCACCGCGATCCAGTGGTGTCCGGACTCGCCGCGCCAGTTCGCCTCGGTGGAGCTCGGCTCGAGACCCACCGCCACCCGGACGCCCCACACGATGCGGCGCCAGCCGCCGCTGAGCGAGGCGGGGAACAGCTCGGTCAGCCCGACGGCCACGACGATCGACACCGCCACGCCCACGATGAGCACGGTGAGGGCCCGCCAGCGCGCGCCCAGTTCGAGCCGGGCGCCGAAGGCCTGTCGCGCCACCACCAGCGCGACCAACCCGATGAGCGGGAGGGCGGTCGACAACGACAGGTCGACGTACTGCCGGGCGGACACCGACTGGTCGGCGAAGCCCGCGACCGACGCGACGACCAGCAGGCCCGACGTCACCGCCGCGAGCGCCTCGAACACCAGCAGCACGAGGAACCCGATCCGCAACCGGCGGCGGACCGCGCCACCGAGCAGGGCGAGCAGCACGAACGAGAACAGGCTGGGGCCGACCGGCAGACCCGCCCACCCGAGGACGTCGGACACCCAGTCCGTCGGGGCGGGGTGCGGGAACGCGAGCGCGACCAGACACCACGCGGCGCAGAGCAGCACGAACTTGCCGACCCACCCGGCGAAGGTGTCGCGCCAACCCGCGACCCGAGCCGCGGCGGCACCCGGAAGCGTCACGGGGAGCACGATATGGGGTCGATGCTGACGGCGCGCTTCGCGCCGTCGGCGCGTCCCGGTCCCGCACCTCCTACCCTGCTGCGATGGTCACGCTGCGTCCGCTCGACCACGCCGACATCCCCGCGCACGCCGCGCTGCTGGCCGCGGCCGAGGCCGTCGACCACTCCGGCGAGCACCACGGCGAGGCCGATCTGGCCGAGCAGTACGCCAACCCCGGCATCGAACTCGGCCACGACGTCATCGGCGCGTTCGACGGCGATCAGCTGGTGGGTCACGCCGCGGTCGTCCCACGGCCGGCCGCGGGTTCGCACCTCGCCGTGCACCTCGAGGGGACGGTCCGCCCCGACCACCGCGGCGAGGGGATCGGCAGCCGACTCCTGACGGCGGCGCTCGCCCGCGCGGACGTCGTCCACCGCACGCGGTACCCGGACCACACCGCCCGGTACTCGGCCATGGGTCTCAGCGGCAACGCCGAGCAGGAGGCGCTGTTCGCCGCGGCCGGGCTGGTCCCCGCACGCTGGACGTTCACGATGCGGGCGCAGCTCGACGAGCCGGACCTCGACGCCCCGCCGGAGCTGCCGGGCGGCCACACGCTGCTGACCTGGACACCCGACCTCGACGAGGCGTTGCGGACGGCGCACAACGAGGTCTTCCTCGACCACCCCGAGTTCACGCCGTGGAGTCCCGAGACGTGGGCGCAGGGCGTGGCCCGCAGCCGCAGCTTCCGCCCGGCGCTGAGCGTCCTGCTCGTCGCCGACGCCGCGCCCGGACGGGTCGTCTCCTACGTGCAGACCACCGAGTTCGCGGCCCACGCCGCGGCGCCCGGGCGCCGGGAGGCCCACGTCGCGCGGGTCGGGACACGCCGCGAACTACGCGGCCGCGGGGTGGCCGGCGCCCTGCTGCGCGAGGTGATGCGGCGCTGCCGGACCGCCGGTTTCGACGACGCGTCGCTCCACGTGGACGCCGAGAACCCGACCGGTGCCCTCGGTGTCTACGAGCGCGCGGGCTTCCGGGTCGACCGCCGCTGGACGGACTACATGGTGGAGCGCCCACCCCTCGAGCCGACCGCTACCGCGCGATGATCTCCTCGGCGACCCACCGGGCGACGGCGTCCGGGTAGGGCGTCGACAACCCCAGCACGATGTGGGTGAAACCGGCGTCGAGCGCCTCGGCGACCGCCGCGCGGGTCGCGGCCGGGTCGGCGTAGGAGACCGGCACGAACATCGACCGGGTGATCGCGGCGGGGTCACGGCCGATGTCCGTGCAGAACCGGTCGAGCAGGGCGGAACGGGCGACGGCGTCGGCGATGTCCCCACCGGGGATGTTCCAGACGTCGGCGTGCTCGGCGACCACCCGCAGGGTCGCCTTCGCGCGGCCACCGATGACGATCGGCGGGCCGGGCCGCTGCACCGGCTTCGGGTTGCCGAACGCCCCGGTGAGCCGGTGGTACCGACCGTCGACGTCGAACGGCTGGTCCGAGGTCCATAGCCGGCGGATGATGGTGCACGCCTCGGCGAGACTGGCCACGGCGTCGGCGCCGTCGACGTACGGGAGTCCGTGGGCGTCGTACTCGCGCCGGGCGATCGGGTGGCTCGGCCGCGACCCCGCGCCGATGCCGAAGTCCAGCCGACCGCGGGAGACGACGTCGACCGTGGTGGCGATCTTGGCCAGCACCGCCGGCGGCCGGAACCGGTTGCTGGTGACCATCAGCCCGAGCCGCAGCCGCTCGGTCTGCGCCGCGAGCGCCGACAGCAACGTCCACCCCTCGAAGATCGGTCCGTCGAGGTCACCGCCGATCGGCATGAGGTGGTCGAACAGCCAGGCGTGCTGGATCTCGGGCACCCCGTCGGCCTCGCGCCACACACGGAGGAGGTCGTCGTACGCGACGTTCTGCGGCGGGGTCGCGATGCCGAAGCTCGGAGCGGTCACGGCCGGCGCCGCAGCGACGCGTCGAGGATCGAGGGCCGGGTGTCGATCTTCTCGTCCGGTGCCAGATCGACGCCGGGTGCCACGATCGCGTCGAGCGCGTCGAGCACGTCCGGCGTCAGCACGGTGTCCGCCGCCGCCAGCTGCGAGTCGAGGTGGTCCATCGTGCGCGGGCCGATGAGCGCGCTCGTCACGCCGCGGTGGGCCGTCACGAACGCCAGCGCGAGCTGGATCATGGTGAGGCCCGCGTCGGCGGCGACCGCGGCGATCGCCTCGACGGCGTCGAGCTTCGCGCGGTTCTCGGGAACCTCGAGGTCGAACCGCTGCGGGATGACGGCCGCACGGTGCGACGTCACCTCGCGACCTTCCCGGACCGCCCCGGACAGCCACCCCGACGACAGCGGACCCCAGACCAGCACGCCCATCCCGTAGTCCTCGGTGACCGGCAGGACGTCGGCCTCGGCGCCGCGGTTGAGGATCGAGTAGTGCAGCTGCTCGGTGACGTAGCGACCGAGGTGACGGCGTTCGGAGGTCCACTGCGCCTCGACGACACGGTAGGCCGGGAACTGCGACGACCCGAGGTACCGGATCTTGCCGGCGCGCTGCAGATCGGTCAGTGCGGCGAGCGTCTCCTCGTCGGTGGTGGTCGGGTCCCAACGGTGGACCTGGTACAGGTCGACGTGGTCGACCCCGAGGCGGCGCAGGCTGTTGTCGAGCTCGGTGACCAGCCAGCGGCGCGAGGCGCCACGGTGGTTGCGCTCGTCGCCCATCGGCAGGAACGCCTTGGTGGCCAGCACGATGTCGTCACGGCGCCCGGCGATGGCGGCGCCGACCATCTCCTCCGACTGGCCCTGGCTGTAGAAATCGGCGGTGTCGATGAGGTTGACACCCGCCTCGAGGGCGGCGTCGACGATCGCGGTGGCGTCCTCCTGCGTGGTGCGCCCGACGGCGCCGAAGTTCATCGCGCCGAGTGCGAGCGTGCTGACCTGGACGCCGGTGCGGCCGAGAGTGCGGTACTGCATGAGGTTTCTCCGTGTCACAGTGGTAGCGGAACGTTGCTCCGTTCACCATACGGAACCGCGTTCCGTTTACGCAACCCATCGCTCCGGAGGAGACCCGTGACCGAGGCCGAGGCACCCGCCGCACCGGCGCGGACCCGCCAACGGGCCGACGCCCGCCGCAACGCCCAGACCCTGCTCGACGCCGCCGCTGCGCTGTTCGTCGACGCCGGGGTCGACGTCCCGGTCCGCGACATCGCGGCCCGGGCGGGCGTGGGCGTCGGGACGATCTACCGGCACTTCCCGACCCGCGCCGACCTCATCATCGCGGTCTTCCGTCACCAGGTGGAGGCGCTCGCCGCGGCCGGGCCGGTGCTGCTGGAGCAGGTCGCGAGCCCTCACCAGGCGCTCGCGCACTGGATCGACCGGTTCGTCGACTTCCTCGTCACCAAGCACGGCCTGGCCGGCGTCATCCAGTCCGACGACCCCGGGTCCGCCGCCCTGCACTCCTACTTCGTGGACCGCCTGGTCCCCGTGCTCGGCCGGCTGCTCGACGCCGCCGTGCGCGACGGCGAGGTGGCGGCGGGGACCGATCCGCTGACGCTCATGCGGGCCGTCGGCAGCCTGTGCGCGGGGTTCGACGGGGACCGGCAGGCCGACGCCCGTCGGATGGTCGACCTGCTGGTCGGCGGCCTGCGGAACCCGGCGGCGGGACCCGGAGCCGCCGGGTAGCCTCTCGTCCGCTCGCCGGGTCGGCGAACGGACCCGGAGGAGAACCATGCGTCACCGCTTGTCGGTCCTGGTGGGCGCGTGCGTCCTGATCGGGTCGCTGTTCGCGGCCGCACCGGCGCTCGCCGCCGGGGTGCCGACGGCGCCGTACACCGCATTGAGCGTGGCCGGTGCCGCCGGCGCCGACAGCCTGACGCGCTGGGGCGGGGCCAGCACGTCCGTGGGGGACCTGGTCCGCGTCGAGTACGCGTCCGCGACGTCCGTCTCGGTCTCCGGTGGATCGGACGGTGGCGCCTACCTCACCGTGAACACGCCGACCGGTGTCTCCTTCACCGCGGGCACGAGCTTTCCCGTCGTCCAGACCGCCGACGCCACGCACGGCGGCCTGTTCCTCTCCTCGGTCGCCCAGAACTGCCGGCCGCGCGTCACCGGGACGGTGACCGTGCTGGACGTGACGACCTCGGACGACGGCGCCCCGACCTCGATCGGGCTCGACGTCTCCGCCGACTGCGACGGCGCCCACCAGGTCGCCGCGTTCCGGTGGAGGTCACCGTCGCCGTGGACGGGCGTCTCGCTGCAGCCCGGCTCCCCGCTGGAGGACGCGAAGCTCGGCGAGCACGTGGACTATCCCGTCACCCTCAGGGCGTCGGGGACGACGTCGCTGCCGACGGTCACCGGCGTCACCATGACCGGCGACGTCGACGCGTTCACCATCACGTCGGACGGCTGCACGGGCGTCACGCTCCGGGCGGGCAAGTCGTGCACCGTGACCGTGCGCGGTTACCCGCGGCACGTCGGTGAGGAGGGGATCGACCTGGTCCTCGCCCACGCCGGAGCGACCCCGTTCGAGGTCCGGCTCGGTGTGACCGGGCGCGACGTCGGGACCGGCACCTACTGGCCCTACGGTCCGGACCGGGTGCTCGACACCCGCAAGGGCATCGGGGCCCGTGCCGGTCAGCTGGCCCACGGCGCGACCCTGCACCTCGACCTCGGCCTGTCCATGGGCGAGTACGCCTCCGCCTACGTCCTCAACCTCACCGTCGACCATCCGGCCGGCGCCGGGTACCTCACCGCCTACCCGACCGGCACGCCACGTCCGGCGACCTCGAGCATCAACTTCCCGGCCGGGTGGCAGGGCGCGAACCTGGTGACGGTGCCCGTCGGGACGAACGCGAGCATCGACATCTACAACGGCGGGGCCGCGACGTCGGTCATCGCCGACGTCGTCGGCTTCTACCTGTCACCCGAGCTGCAGACCCGCAAGGGCGGCTACCACGTGACCGGTGTCGAACGGATCCTCGACACCCGCACCTGGGGGCACGGCAAGCTCCCCGGCGGCTACTACGCCACGGTCCCGATCCAGTACGAGAACGACGGCGGCCACATCGCGGCGATCTCGGTGACCGTCACCGCGGTGAACCCGACCCGCCAGGGCTACCTCACCACCTGGGACGGAGACACCCGTTCGATCCCGGAGACCTCGACGCTCAACTTCGGCCCGTCCACCGGGGTGATCTCGAACGCCGCGATCGTCCCCACGAGCTACTGCCCGAACGACAAGTGCCACTCCTACGCCACCATCGGCGTCCTCAACCAGTCGGCGGCACCGCTCGACGTCGTCGTGGACATCAACGGTTTCTTCGACGACGGGCTGCTCCCGGCGACCGTCCGGTACACGCCGTCGACCCGGCCGACGCGGATCGTCGACACCCGGTCCGGTCTGGGCACCTCGCCGCTCGGCGCCGACACCACGCGCACGGTGACCGCGCCGGCCTCCGTCGCGGGGTACGACACCGTCGCGCTCGACGCGAACGTCGCCGCCGTGGCGCCGACCCAGCGCACGTACGTGACGGCCTGGCCGACGTACGACGACTACCCGCGTCCCCAGGCGAGCATCCTGAACCCGTTGCGGGGACAGACGATCTCGAACCACGCGATCGTCGAGGTCGGGTACGGCAACCGGTTCAACCTCTACAACGCCCTCGGCACGACGAACCTCGTCCTCGACGTGTCCGGCACGTTCGAGCTCTTCCCGCCGACCCCGCCGGACAAGCAGGACCAGGCCCGACCGGCCGTCGCTGCTGCCACGGTCGCCCCGAGGAACCGGGCGGCCGCCCGTCCCGACGTCCACCGCGCCTGACGCACCGGTGGTCCACCTCCTCGGCCGCCGGCCGGTGCGGCGCCGGGCGAGCGGACCGTTCCGGGT
>CAXUNA010000117.1:0-9341 GCA_964252095.1 uncultured Jatrophihabitans sp.
GCGGTGGCCGGAGCGGTCGCGGCGCTCGGCCCCCGCGCCGTCACCTACATCGCCTGCGACCCGGTCGCCCTGGCCCGCGACCTCACCGCGTTCGCGGCCCACGGATACCGCGCGACCACGTTCCGGGCGTTCGACGCGTTCCCGATGACACACCACGTCGAGTGCGTGGTCACGCTCCGTCCGGTGGTCGGGTCGTAGGCTGAGCGGCGATGACTGGACTCCTGGACGGACTACGCGGGCCTGCCGACCTGCGTGGCATGAGCGATGCCGACCTCGACCGGTTGGCCGCCGAGATCCGTGACCGCGTGGTGCGCACCGTCGCCCGCAACGCGGGTCACCTCGGCCCGAACCTCGGCGTGGTCGAGCTGACCCTCGCCCTGCACCGCGTCTTCGACAGCCCGACCGAACCGATCCTCTGGGACGTCGGGCACCAGGCGTACCCGCACAAGCTCGTCACCGGCCGCGCCCGCGACTTCGGGACGCTGCGGCAGAAGGACGGCGTCTCCGGCTACCCCAGCCGCGCCGAGAGCGAGCACGACTGGATCGAGAACTCCCACGCCTCGACCGCCCTGTCCTACGCCGACGGGCTCGCCAAGGCGTTCGCGCTCCGCGGCGAGGACAAGCCGGTCGTCGCGGTCATCGGCGACGGCGCGCTCACCGGCGGGATGGCCTGGGAGGCCCTCAACAACATCGCCGCGTGCGAGCGCCCGGTGATCGTCGTCGTCAACGACAACGGCCGCTCCTACAACCCCACCGTCGGCGGCGTCGCCGACCACCTCGCCACCCTCCGCCTGCGCCCGGGCTACGAGAAGGCGCTGCTCGCGATCAAGGACGCGCTGCAGCGCACGCCGGTCGTCGGCGCGCCGCTGTACGACGCCCTGCACGGCATGAAGAAGGGCGCGAAGGACCTGCTCGCGCCGCAGGGCATGTTCGAGGACCTCGGCCTCAAGTACGTCGGGCCGATCGACGGTCACGACCGTGTGGCGCTCGAGGCGGCACTGGTGAAGGCCCGGGGGTTCGGCGGTCCGGTCATCGTGCACGCCGTCACCCAGAAGGGGTTCGGTTACGCGCCGGCGCTGGCCGACGAGGCCGACCAGATGCACCAGTCGGCGGGCTTCGACCCCGACACCGGCGTCGCCACCGCGAGCGGCGCCCGCCGGCTCACGGCCGTGTTCGCCGACGAGATGGTGCGGATCGGGGAACGGCGCCCGGACGTCGTCGCGATCACCGCGGCCATGCAGGAGCCCACGGGCCTCGGCAGTTTCGCGCGGCGCTTCCCCGACCGCTTCTTCGACGTCGGCATCGCCGAGCAGCACGCGATGACCTCCGCCGCGGGCCTCGCCTCGGGCGGCCTGCACCCGGTCGTCGCCGTCTACGCGACCTTCCTCAACCGCGCGTTCGACCAGTTGCTCATGGACGTCGCGCTGCACAAGCTCCCGGTGACCGTCGTCCTCGACCGCGCCGGCATCACCGGTGACGACGGCGCGAGCCACAACGGCATGTGGGACATGGCGATGCTCGGCGTCGTCCCGGGCCTGCGGATGGCCGCCCCGCGCGACGGCGCCACGCTGCGCCGCCAGCTCGACGAGGCGCTCGAGGTCACCGACGGCCCCACCGTGGTGCGGTACTCCAAGGCGCCGATGGGCGACGACATCCCGAGCCTGCGCCGCACCGGCGGCCTCGGGTTCGACGGCGTCGACGTGCTGGCCGAGCCCGGCCGCCGTCCGGTCGACGTGCTGCTGGTCGGGGTCGGCGCGACCGTCCCCGACGTCCTGGTCGCCGCGGGCGCCGTCGAGCAGGCCGGGTTCACGGTGCGCGTCGTCGACCCGTGCTGGGTCAACCCGGTGCCGGCGGCGCTGGCGGATCTCGCGCGGGCGTCGTCGCTCGTGGTGACGGTCGAGGACGGTGTGGTCGCAGGCGGCGTCGGATCGCGGGTGGCGCAGTTCCTGCGCGCCCAGGGCGTCGATGTCCCCACCCGCGAGATCGGCATCCCGGTCGCGTTCCTCGACCACGCCAAGGTCGACCAGGTGAAGGCGGCCGTCGGCCTCACGGCGCAGGACATCGGCCGCCGGGTCGTCGAGTGGGCGACGGTCGTCCGGGAGCCCGCGGAGACCGGGTCCGCGACCCCGAGCGCGTCGTCGGACCTGCGCGGCACCGACCACCCGTAGGGCGCGTGGCGGCCCGCTCCGGCGGTCTGGGACACGCCCGCCCGCGGGGTGGGTGCGTCACTGCCCGTCCGTGAGGGACACTGGCACCCGGCACCGCGAGCACTCGCCGGTGACACGGGGAGAAGGGAACCACCACATGCGCGTTCTGGTCGTCGAGGACGAGGAACAACTCGCCGACGCCGTCGCCCGCGGTCTGCGCCGTGAGGGCATGGCCGTGGACACCGCCTACGACGGCGACGACGGTCTGAAGAAGGCGACCAGCACCCGCTACGACATCGTCGTCCTCGACCGTGACCTGCCCGGCATGAGCGGCGACGACCTGTGCCAGCGGCTGTCGGCGGACGAGAACTCGCTGACCCGCGTCATCATGCTGACCGCGTCGGGCACCGTCGAGGACAAGGTGCAGGGCCTCGCGCTCGGCGCCGACGACTACCTCGCCAAGCCGTTCGCGTTCGCCGAGCTGGTGGCCCGGGTGCGGGCCCTCGGCCGCCGCGCCACGCCGGCCGCCCCGCCGGTCCTGCAGGCCGGCAACATCGAGCTCGACTCCGCGCGCCGCACCGTGGCCCGCGACGGCGAGCCGGTGGAGCTCACCCGCAAGGAGTTCGGCATCCTCGAGACGCTGATGACCGCGCAGGGCGCGGTGGTCAGCTCCGACGAGCTGCTGGACCGGGTGTGGGACGAGACCGCCGACCCGTTCACCACCACGGTGCGGGTCACGATGATGACGCTGCGCCGCAAGCTCGGTGAGCCCGCGATCATCGACACGGTGGTCGGGTCCGGCTACCGCATCGACCCGGCCGCGTTCCCCGACGACGTCGCGCCCGCCGCCGCCCACGCCACGGTCGACTGAGCCCGGCCGGCCCGACGGACACCCCCCACGTGAAGCCCGGTGAGATCCCGCTCGGAGAGACCACGGTGAGCGCGCCGTGAAGTTCTTCCGGGTGACCCTGCGCAGCCGCATGGCGATGCTCTACGGCGCGCTGATGGTGCTCATGGCGGCCGCCACGCTGGTCACCTCGCTGATCCTGCTCGACCGGGCGATCTCCGGCGCCCCGCTGTTCCAGATCCAGGGCACGGTGACCATCACCGAGGCCGACGGCACCCGCTCCACCGTGCAGCCCGAGGAGCTCGGGCGGAGCATCCGCGACAACGCGCGCGGGGCGCTGCTGCGTGACGGGCTCGTGTACCTCGGCGTCATCGTCGTGGTCGGTGCGGCGGGTGGCTACCTCATGGCCCGGCAGGCGTTCGCTCCGGTCGCGCGGGTCACCCGCACCGCGCAGCAGCTGTCGACCAAGACCCTCAAGCAGCGCATCGACCTCGGCGGCCCCGACGACGAGCTGCGCGAACTCGCCGACACCTTCGACAACATGCTGGCGCGGCTCGACGCCGCGTTCGAGAGCCAACGGATGTTTGTCGCGAACGCCTCGCACGAGCTGCGCACCCCGCTCTCGGTGATGCGCACCGAACTCGACGTCACGCTCGCCGACGACCAGGCCGACGCCGAGGAACTGCGCCGGATGGCCGCGGTGCTGGTCGACGCCACCATGCGCGCGCAGCACCTCGTCGACTCCCTGCTCGTCCTCGCCCGGCTGCAGGCGGGCGACCGCGCCGAGCTCGACAGCCGCGAGACCCTCGACCTCGCCGAACTGGTGCCCGGGGTGGTCCGGTCGGTGAAGGCCGAGGTCGCGTCGCGGCAGATCACGATGGAGGTCGACGCCCAGCCCGGTGAGACCGTCGGCGACCCCAACCTGCTCGGACGCGTGCTCGGCAACCTGGTCGAGAACGCGGTCCGCTACAACACGTTCGGCGGTTGGATTCGCGTCGCGACCGGCTCCGGCCCGGCCGCCGATGGCGGCGAGTGCGCGTGGCTGCAGGTCGAGAACACCGGCCCGGTGGTCGCGAGCGAGGGCCTGGAGAACCTGTTCGAGCCGTTCCGCCGCGGCGGGAAGGTCCGCACCGCCACCCGCGGAGCCGGCCTCGGCCTCGCCATCGTGCGCATGACCGTCGGCGTCCACGGCGGCACCATCACCGCCACCCCGCGCGTCGGCGGTGGGTTGGTGGTGCGCGTCGAGCTGCGTCCGACCGGCCCGGCCGTGCCGTCGAAGCTGCGTTCGACGGGCGGCAAGAGCGAGGTCAAGCGGATCGACGGCCGGCGCCGCGTGCTGCGGGGTCGGCGGGAGATCGGTCGGGACGAGGCCGAGGGTGTCGAGACCGCCCACGTCGTCCGGACCGTCGAGTCCGGCCCGACCTCGAAAGCCGGCTGACGTCGCTCAGGACCGCGGTTCGGCCTGCCGGTCCGCCTTGTCCTCCGGGTGCTGCCACGGGCCGTCGTAGTCGTGCCGGAAGCCGGGGTGCTCCTCCCGGCAGTGCCAGTCCAGCTCGTTCTTGAGGGTGAACTTCAGCTCGCACTTCGGGCACTGGTGAACGCTCATGCCGCATCGCCTCCACCGCCCGTCGTACTCGCGTGCGGCGCGCCGGGCAACGTCTCGCACGACGCTGACCCGCCCCGCACACGCTCAGCCCGTCGCCGCCCCGCCGCGCGCACGTCGCCGCCCCGAGACCCGGCGAGTGGTCACTTTTCCCCGTGAGTGGCACGCTTTTCCTGCCCACTCACGGGTGACGGGCACCACTCGCCGTGGATCATCCGGGTCGGCCGGCGTCCCGTGGTGGCCGTCGACGCAGGTTCCAGCCCGAGAGGATGAGCAGCGCTGGCAGGGCACCGGCGGAGTAGGCGCCGCCGTGATGCCCGTGGGTGAACGCGAGTGAGACGACGAAGCCTGCGAGCAGCAGCACTCCGAGCGTCATCAGGGCCCAGCCGAGGGGGCGGATCGGCGGGCGGGCCGGTTGCCGGCCGAGTCGGTGGCCGGCGGCTCCGGCGTGCTGGTGCTCCGCGATCGAGGTGGGGGCGGGCCACCCGGCCACGGCGGCGAGCGTCGCGAGGTCGGCGAGCATGCCGGTGATTGTCGCGGTCGGACTGGACCGTCGTCACCGTCCACGTCTCGAGCGCGGGCAGCACCGGGCGTTCCGGCGGGTCGAGCAGCGTGGCGTCGCGCAGCCGGATCCTGTCCAGCGGTATCGCCCGCACCGTCGACGGCCCGCCGCCGCCGTCGCTCTCGGCGGAGTCGGCCGTCAGTCGGACGGGGTGGCCGGCCGGGGAGGGCGGGCACCAGGCCAGGTCGCCGGTCAGGAGCAACGGGATGGTGACGTCGTGCCCGGCGCGGAGCCGGCGTACGCGTCGGCGCACCGACGGGCTGTTCCCCCGGTCGTAGGCGAAGTCCAGCGTGCCGTCGCCGAAGGGCACCGTCTTGTCGGTGAACTTCGTCGCGCAGTACAGGCGTGCGCGCCACGACGAGCGGGGGATCGGCCACGGGGGCGCGTCGCCGATCACCCCGCCATGCTGCCCGACCCCACCGCGATCGCGCGAGTGGCGACCTTCCCCCGTGAGTGGCGAGGAAAAGTCCGCCACTCGTGCGCAGAGGTCGCCACTCGCGGTCGCAGGTTGCGGGTCGCGGGTCGCAGGTCGCAGGTCGCGGGTCGCCACTCGCGGTCGCGTCGGGAGCGTCAGCGGGTCACGGAGTCAGCCGGCGACGGACGCGACGCCCCTCGCCAGGAACCGCTGACCGGTGACGCGTTCCGACGTGCCGGTGCGGTCGAGGTACGGCGTGATGCCGCCGAGGTGGAACGGCCAGCCGGCGCCGAGCAGCAGGCACAGGTCGAGGTCACGGGCGTCGGCGACGACGCCCTCGTCGAGCATCAGCCGAGCCTCCTGCGCCATCGCGGCCAGCGCCCGCTCGCGCACGGCCTCGGTGGTCGAGGGGTGGTCGCCCTTGGAGAACAGCTCGAGCACCTCGGGGTCGACGTGCTGGCCGCCGTCCCACGCGTAGACCCCGGGCTTGCCGGCCGCGACGAGCTCGGCGAGGTTCTCGCTGACCCCGAACCGGTCCGGGTAGTGGCCGTGCATCGTCTCGGCGACGTGCAACGCCACCGCCGGACCGACCAGCGCGAGCAGGACGAACGGGCTCATGGGCAGGCCGAGCGGGCCGAGCGCGGCGTCGGCGTCCTCGATCGAGGTGCCTTCGTCGGCCGCCGCGGTGACCTCGCCCAGGAAGCGGGTCAGCAGCCGGTTGACCACGAACGCCGGTGCGTCCTTGACCAGCACCGCCGACTTCTTCAGGGTCCTCGCCACCGAGAACGCGGTGGCGAGCGCCTCGTCCGAGGTCTGCTCGCCCCGGACGATCTCCAGCAGCGGCAGCACCGCGACCGGGTTGAAGAAGTGGAAACCCACGACCCGGTCGGGGTGCTCGAGCTTCGACGCCATCTCGGTCACCGACAACGACGACGTGTTGGTGGCGATCACGGCCTCAGGGGAGACGACGGCCTCCAACTCGGCGAACACCTGCTGCTTGACGTCCATCCGTTCGAACACGGCCTCGATGACGAAGTCGGCGTCGGCGAACCCGTCCTTGCTGGTCGAACCGCTGACCAGCGCGGTGAGCCGGTTCGCCTCGTCGGGGGAGATCCGGCCCTTGCCCAGCAGCGTCGCGATCTCGTTCCTCACCCAGTCGACGCCCTTGTCGACGCGCTCCTGGTCGAGGTCGGTGAGCTGGACCGGCACCTTGAGTCGGCGCACGAACAGCAGTGCCAGCTGTGACGCCATGAGGCCCGCGCCCACGATGCCGACCTTGGTGACCTTACGCGCGAGCGCCTTGTCCGGCGCCCCGGCCGGCCGCTTGGCCCGGCGTTGCACGAGGTCGAACGAGTACAGGCTGCTCCGCAGCTCATCGGTCATGATGAGGTCGGCCAGCGCCTCGTCCTCGGCCGCGGTGCCGCTCGCGAATTCAGCGGTCTTCGCGAGCGTCAGCAGCTCCAGCGCCCGGTACGGCGCGGGGGTCGCGCCGTGCACGCGCATGTCGGCCACGGCCCGGCCCCGTGCGATCGCCTGGTCCCAGGCGTCGCCGCGGTCGACCTCGGGCCGGGTGACGGTGACGCCGCCCGCCAGCACCTCTGATGCCCAGTGCAACGACTGCTCGAGGAAGTCGGCGGGCGAGAGCAGCACGTCGGCGATCCCCATGCCCGCCGCGGCTTTCGGCGACAGCATCTTGTTCTGGTTCATCGCGTTCTCGACGATGACCGTCACCGCGTTGTCGGCGCCGATGAGGTTCGGCAGGAGCTGCGTGCCACCCCAGCCCGGGACGAGCCCGAGGAACACCTCGGGGAACGCGATGGCCGCGGCACCCGACGAGAGCGTCCGGTAGTGGCAGTGCAGCGCCAGTTCGAGCCCGCCGCCCATGACCGCGCCGTTGACGAACGCGAAGGTCGGGATCTCGCTGTCCCGGAACCGGGCGAACACCCGGTGGCCGGCCTGCGCGATCTCGAGGGCCTGCGCGCGCTCGGTGATCGCGCCGATGCCGGTGATGTCGGCTCCGACCGCGAACACGAACGGCTTGCCCGTCACGGCGATCGCGGCCGGGCGCGGGCTGTGCTCGCCGATCGCGTCGAGTGCGGCGTCGAGCTCCGCGAGCCCGCCGGGGCCGAACGTCGAGGGCTTGGTGTGGTCGAAGCCGTTGTCCAGCGTGATCAGGGCGATCTCGCCGGCGACGCCGGGGACCTCGAGGTAGCGGACGAGGGCGTGCGTGACGGTCTCGTCGGGAAAGGTGCTCGGTGCAACGGTCGCGGTCATGCGGCGTTCTCCTTCGCGGCGTCGGCCTGGGCCTCGGCGTTGTGCGGGTTCTCCCAGATCACCGTGCCGCCCTGGCCGAGCCCCACGCACATGGCGGTGACGCCGTAGCGGACCTCGGGGCGGTCGGCGAACTGCCGGGCCAGCTGCGTCATGAGCCGGACACCGGACGACGCCAGCGGGTGGCCGGTGGCGATCGCGCCGCCGTACTGGTTGACGCGCTCGTCGTCGTCGGCGATGCCGAAGTGGTCGAGGAACGCGAGCACCTGCACAGCGAACGCCTCGTTCAACTCGAACAGGCCGATGTCGCCGATGGACAGACCCGCCGAACGCAGGGCCTTCTCGGTCGAGGGGATCGGTCCGACCCCCATCGTGGCGGGATCGACGCCGACGAAGCCGAACGAGACCAGCTTCATCTTCGGGGCGAGACCGAGCTCGGCGGCGGTGCCGGCGTCGGCGAGGATGCACGCCGTCGCTCCGTCGTTGAGGCCCGCGGCGTTGCCGGCGGTCACCCGGCCGTGCGGACGGAACGGCGTCTTGAGCTTCGCCAGGTCCTCGACGGTGGTGCCCGGGCGTGGCGGCTCGTCCTTGGTGGCGAGGCCCCACCCCTGTTCGGCGCTGCGGAGCGCGACCGGAACGAGGTCGGGCTGGATCTTGCCGTCGGCGTAGGCCTTCGCGAGCTTGGCCTGGCTCGCGGCGCCGAACGCGTCGGCCCGGTCCTTCGTGATGGCCGGGAAGCGGTCGTGCAGGTTCTCCGCCGTCTGTCCCATCACCAGCGCCGAGGTGTCGACGAGCTTCTCCGACACGAACCGGGGGTTGGGGTCGGCGCCCTCGCCCATCGGGTGGTGGCCCATGTGCTCGACGCCGCCGGCGATCGCGATGTCGTACGCACCGAACGCAATGCCCGAGGCCACGGTGGTGACGGCCGTCATCGCGCCCGCGCACATCCGGTCGATGGCGTACCCCGGCACCGAGAGCGGGAGCCCCGAGAGGATCGCGGCGATCCGGCCGATGGTGAGGCCCTGGTCGCCGATCTGGGTGGTGGCGGCCACGGCGACCTCGTCGACGCGCTCCGGTGGCAGTTCGGGGTGACGCCGCAGCAGTTCGCGGATGACGGCCACGATCATGTCGTCGGAGCGGGTGTCGGCGTACATGCCCGCAGGGCCCGCCTTGCCGAACGGGGTGCGGGCTCCGTCGACGAACACGACGTCGCGGCTGGATCGGGGCATGAGCGGACCTCCCGGCATGGACGAGCACGTGGTTACCGGTCAGTAGGTTACCCGTCGGTAACACCGACCTGCACGGTCGAGTGGTGCGTCAGACCGTCGAGTGGTGCGGTCAGCCGCGCCACTCAGCGCGGCGGGGCGCCACTCGCCGAGCGGGAGCGGTGTCAGGCGGACGGGTCGGCCGGTGCGGCGCTGGCCTCGCGCGCTGCCACCTTCTCCGCGGCCGCGGTCACCTTGTCCGCCGCGGTGGCGAGCACCGCCGCCCCGATC
>CAXUNA010000118.1:0-7544 GCA_964252095.1 uncultured Jatrophihabitans sp.
GGTGAGGACGGTCCGCCGGGCACGGCGGGACGGTGACGACGACATGCGGTGAGGCGCTCCTGAACTCATCCCCAACGCACAGCACGTCGTGGGCCCCGCGGATCCTGACGTGAGAATCGCGATCACGCAAGCAGTGGTCGGGTCTCGATCTCGCAGCCCGCGAGGCGATTCCGGCCTTCCGGACACATCGTGCGCGGCCGCGGGGTCAGACCGGCAGGGTCGGCACGGCGATGCCGGGGTCGCGCCCGAGCAGGACGCCGCGGGTGACGGCGGCGGTGCCGAACCGGTCCCGCACGGCGTCGAGCGCGCCGTCGAGGGCGCGGGTGGGCACGCCGAACGGCAACTCGGGCTGCAGCACGTCGTCGGCGTCGAGACCGGCGAGCGTGACCCCCACCAGGGAGAGCCCCGACGCCGCGATGAGCGGCCAGTTCTCGTCGAGCAGGCGTCGCAGCGCCGCCAGCACCGCGGTGGTGTCGTCGGTGGGCCGGGCGAGGGTGTGCGACCGCGTGACCCGGACGGCCAGGTCGTCGAACCGCAGCCGGAGCGTCACCGTGCGGCAGGTCCGCTCGGCCGCACGCAACCGGCGGGTGGTGCGGTCGACGAGTGTCACGAGATCGGCGTCGACCGTTGCCCGCTGCAACGGTGAATGCCGGCGGGCACGCTGGGCGCCGATCGAGCGACGACGTCGGCCGGTCTCGACCCGGCGTGGATCCCGGTTGTGGGCGAGGGCGTACAGGTGACGGCCGGAGGCCGGACCCAGCATCGCCACGAGGGCGTCGGGTTCGAGCGCGGCGACCTGCCCGACCCCGTGGATCCCGCGCGCGTGCAGCTTGGCCGCGGTCTTGAGGCCGACGCCCCACAGCTTCTCGACCGGCAGGGAGTGCAGGAACGCCAACTCGGCCACCGGCGGCACGTGGAGCAGGCCGTCGGGTTTGGCCACGCCCGACGCCACCTTGGCGAGGAACTTGGTGCGGGCGACGCCGACCGTGATGGCGAGGCCGACCTCGTCGCGCACCCGCTCGCGCAGCCGGGCGGCGATCTGCACCGGGGTCCCGGAGACGGCGAGCAGGCCGCCGACCTCGAGGAACGCCTCGTCGATCGACATGGCCTCGACCAGCGGCGTGGTGTCCTCGAAGACCGCGAAGACGTCCTTGCTCGCCCGGCTGTAGGCCTCCATGCGTGGCGGCACCACGATCAGACCGGGACACAGGGACCGGGCGAGCCGTCCGCCCATCGCCGAGCGGACGCCGAGCGCCTTGGCCTCGTAGCTCGCGGCGAGCACCACCCCGCCGCCGACCGCCACGGGGCGCCCGCGCAGGGCGGGGTCGTCCCGCTGCTCGACCGAGGCGAAGAACGAGTCGAGATCCGCGTGCAGGATCGATCCCAGCGGATACACGAACACATGTTCCAATATCGAGCGGCCCGCGGTCAAGCGGGGTGGGGGGCTCAGGCGGGCAGCACCCGCGCCACCTGCTCGACGAGAACGGACACCGGCGCGGTCGCGTCGAGCTGCAGGTCGGCGAGCTGCTCGAGCCACGGGCCCCGGTTCGCGAGCTGGTCGCGCAGCATCCGGCCGACGTCGAGGTCGTAGACCGGACGATGGCCGCGGCTGTGGAAGCGCCGCTCCAGCACCTCGGTCGGCGCGTCGAGCCACACGACGAACGCCCCGCCCATCGCCGCCCGGCAGTCCTCGCGGTCGACCACGCTCGCGGCGGCGGCGGCCACGCAGTCGGGGTCGCGCACCGCGTCGAAGAACTGCTCGGCCTCGAGCTGGTGCAGGGCGTCGACCGAGTCGGCCGCGATCTGGGCGGCCGTGCGCCCGGTCAGCGCCTCGATGTCGAGGTCGCTGTCGCGGACGACGCGTCCGAGCCGCTCGCCGAGGGCGCGGGCGAGCGTCGACTTGCCCGCCCCCATCAGTCCGAGGACGACGATCGCCGTCATCGAGGCGGCATGCGGATCGCGCCGTCGAGGCGGATCGTCTCCCCGTTCAGCATGGGGTTCGCGACGATGTGCACGACCAGCGCGGCGAACTCGTCGGGCCGGCCCAGTCGACTGGGGTGCGGGATCTGCTCGCCAAGCGCCACCCGCGCGGGCTCGGGGAGCGACGCGAGCAGGGGGGTGTCGAACAGTCCCGGTGCGACGGTGACGACCCGGATCAGGTGCTGGGCGAGGTCACGTGCGATCGGCAGCGTCATGCCGACCACGCCGCCCTTGCTCGCCGAGTACCCGGCCTGGCCGATCTGGCCGTCGAACGCGGCCGCGGAGGCGGTGTTGACGATGACGCCGCGCTCCTCGCCGATCGGGTCGGCCGCGGCGATCCGCTCGGCGGCGAGCCGGATGACGTTGAAGGTGCCGACCAGGTTGATGTCGACGATCCGCTGGAACTTGTCCAACGGGTACACGCCTTTCTTGCCGAGGATGCGGATGGCGTCACCGGTGCCGGCGCAGTTCACGGCGACCCGCAGCGGCCCGAGCTCGGCGGCGACGTCGAGGGCGCCGCTGATCGACCCCTCGTCACGCACGTCGCCCGCGACGAAGCGCACCCTCGGGCCGAGCTCGCCCGCCACCCGGTCGCCGTCGGAGTTCTCGAGGTCGACCACGACGACCGACGCGCCGGCCGCGGCCAGGGCGGTGGTGGTGGCGAGGCCGAGGCCCGAGGCCCCTCCCGTGACGACGGCGACGGCTCCGGTGATGTCCATGGACCGACCGTATCCGGGCGGCGTGGATGGCCGACCGCAGGGCAGTAGCGTCCCCTGTGTGGACACCGCCGGGATCCGGGTCGAGCACGACGGCGCCGTCAGGACCGTGCGGTTCGCGCGTCCGGAGGCGCTGAACGCGCTCGACATCCCGGCCCTCGAGGCGGCGGCCGCCGCGCTGGAGGAGGCCGCGGCCGACGACGACGTCCGGGTGATCGTGCTGGCGGGCGAGGGCCGGGCGTTCTGCGCCGGCGCCGACATCGCCGGGATGGAACCCGCCGACGCCGGTGGTGTGGCGGACCGCAGCCTCGAGGCGGTGCACCGGGTCACCACCGCGCTCGCCGAGGCCCCGAAGCCGGTCGTGGCGGTCGTGCACGGCCCGGCCGCGGGCGTCGGAGCCAGCTTCGCGTTGGCGTGCGACCTCGTGGTCGCCGCCGAGTCGGCCTACTTCCTGCTGGCGTTCACCCGGATCGGGCTGATGCCCGACGGCGGAGCGACCGCGCTGGTCGCCGCGGCGGTCGGACGGGCCCGGGCGATGCGGATGGCCCTGCTCGCCGAGCGGGTCCCGGCTGCCACCGCGTTCGAGTGGGGGCTGGTGTCGCACCTCGTCGCCGACGACGCCCTCGACGCGACCGTCACCGGACTCGTCGCCGATCTCGCGGGCGGCGCGACAGCCTCGTACGCGCGCACCAAGGCGGCGATCCGCGCGGCGTCGCTCGATGTGTTGCACGATGCACTGATCCGCGAGCGGCGCGGTCAGGGTGAACTGTTCGACACGGCCGATTTCGCCGAGGGTGTCGCGGCATTCCGCGAACGGCGTCCGCCCCGCTTCAGCGGCCGCTGAACCGCCCGCCGGCCCGCGGTGCGCGGTGTCGCCCGCGGGCCGGCCCGGGGGCCGGAGCGCAACCCCGGACCCCGGGTCGTCCGGTGCGCCGGCTTTGTGCGGGTCGTGCGTACGTCGTGCCCGGAATGTCCGCGCGGCGGGCCTTGCCCATCGCCGGTGGGTCGGCTTGTATCCACCGCGCAGCCCGGTCGTCCGACCGGCGTGCGGGGTAGTGATGTCAGGCCGTTCCAGACCGGTGAACGGGCCAGCAGGAGCCGGATCGTGGGAACCCACGTCCCGAACGACGCGCAGGTCTTCGCGTGTGCGCCGTCCTTCGCATCACACGCCTGGGTGCGGGCATTCCTCGCACACCAGCTCGTCGGGCCGCACCGCCTGACGCGACACGACCTCGCCGCAGCGGCACACCCAACCCGCAGGTCGCGCGGGGTTTCCCTGTACGAGTTGGTGCGGCGCCACGTCGCGCGTGACCACCGCGCCCGCGGCGACCAGGCAGTGCTCCCCGAGTTCGTGCCCGCAGACCACCGTGGCGTTCGCACCCACGGAGGCCCCACGTCGCACGAGCGTCGGACTCAGCACCCACGCGCCCGTCGCGCGCGGGTTGAGGTCGTTGGTGAACACCGCGGCCGGGCCGACGAACGCGTCGTCCTCGAGCGTCACGCCCTTGTAGACCGAGACGTTGTTCTGCACCTTCACCCGGTCGCCGATCGAGACACCCTCGTCCACGAAGACGTTCGCACCGAGTTGGACGTCCGTACCGATCACGGCATCGCGCCGTACATGCGCACCGCGCCAGATGCGGGTCCCCGACCCGACACTGACACCGGGTTCCAGTTCAGCGCTCGCGTGTACGAACGCGTCGTCGGCGACTGCCACCTGCGACTCCTCACCACGTCGGACGGTCGGTCGTGAACCGTACGCGACCGAACGGGGTTGCCGCCGCTCGTGCGGCCGTGGGCCCTTCCTCGTATCGCTGCCTCGACGTCACACCGTTGCATGCTGCACCACAGCCGTCCGTTGTCCACGGCAGCGCGACGCCACGAGCCGGCGCGACCGGCGCGACCGGGAAGACGGTGTCCGCACCGTCCGGGGGCCCGGTCGCGCCCGTCAGCGTCGCCGTCACCGACAGGCGACGACCGCCGAACCCCGAACGTCCACGCCTGATCGCACGTCACCGGACCCGCCACGGAAGCGACCACACATGAGCCGGACCATCGCCGTCGTCGGCGCGGGCTACTGGGGCCCGAACCTCGTACGGAACTTCACCGCGTCGCCCGACTGGGACCTGGTCGCGGTCTGCGACATCGACGCCGAGCGCGCCGCCGCGGTGGTCGGACCGCGCAGCACGACGGAGGTCGAGACCTCCCTGGACCGGCTGCTCGCCCGACCCGACCTCGACGCCGTCGCCGTCGCCACGCCGGCGAGGACCCACCACGCCATCGCCCGGCAGGCGTTGCGGGCCGGCAAGCACGTGCTGGTCGAGAAACCGCTCGCGGAGAGCCGCGGTGACGCCCTCGATCTCATCGAGACGGCCGCGGCGCAGGGTCTGGTGCTGATGACCGACCACACCTACTGCTACACGCCGGTCGTCGGCAAGATCGCCGAGCTCGTCGCCGACGGCACGCTCGGCGAGGTGCTGTACCTGGACTCGGTCCGCATCAACCTCGGTCTCGTGCAGCCCGACGTCGACGTGTTCTGGGATCTCGCCCCGCACGACCTGTCGATCTTCGACGCCGTGCTGCCCGGAGGTCTGCGCCCGGTGTCGGTCGCCGCGCACGGTTCGGACCCGCTGGGAACCGGCCGCGCCTGCATCGGGTACCTCACGATGCACCTGCCGGGCGGGCAGATCGCGCACGTGCACGTCAACTGGCTCAGCCCGACGAAGGTCCGCCGGATGGTCATCGGCGGCTCGCGCCGCACCCTGGTGTGGGACGACCTCGACCCGGCGCAGCGGCTCACCGTCTTCGACCGGGGGGTCGAGCTGGGTGACGCCTCGAGCGAGCGGCGCACCGCGGCGCAGGTCGGTTACCGGCTCGGGGACGTCTGGTCGCCGTCCCTGCCGGAACGTGAGGCGCTGGCCGGCATGGTCCGGGAATTCGCCGCAGCCGTCGAGGAGGGCCGGCCGCCGCTGACCGACGCTCACGCCGGCCTGCGCGTGCTGTCGGTGCTCGAGGACGCGCGCCGGAGCCTGGCCGAGGGTGGCGCCCGGGTCCGTTCCGAGTCCGACGAGTTCGCAGCGGTGTTCGCGTGACCGCGTTGCAGGGTGCAACGGTCTTGGTCGCCTGCGACCCCGCTCCCGGCGCCGCTCGCCGTGCCCCGATCGCACCGGAGGTGTCCCGTGGCTGACCGGATCGACGTGATGCGACCGTCCATCGGCCGGGCGGAGGTCGACGCCGTGTCCGCCACCGTGCTGTCCGGTTGGGTGGCCCAGGGCCCGCGCGTCGCCGAGTTCGAGCAGCGGTTCGCCGAGACCGTCGGAGCGCAGTACGCGGTCGCGCTCTCCAGCTGCACGGCGGGTCTGCACCTCTCCCTCCTGGTGGCAGGAGTCCGGCCGGGGGACGAGGTGGTCGTGCCCTCGTTCTCGTTCATCGCCACGGCCGACGCCGTCCGCTACGTGGGGGCCACCCCGGTGTTCGCCGACGTCGCGATGCTGGACGGCAACCTCACCGTGGAGACCGTCGCCGCCGTGGTGACCAACCGGACCCGTGCGGTCGTCGTCGTCCACCAGGCCGGGGTGCCCGCGGACGTCGGACCGCTGCGGGAGTGGTGCGCGGCTCGGGGGTTGGTGCTGGTCGAGGACGCCGCGTGCGCCGTCGGCTCGACCTACCTCGGTCGCCCGGTCGGCAGCGGTGCGCGGATCGCGGCCTGGTCGTTCCACCCGCGCACGATCATCACCACCGGCGAGGGCGGGATGGTGACCACCGACGACGCCGCGTGGGCGGGCCGCATCAGGCGCCTGCGGGAACACGCGATGAGCGTGAGTGCGGCCGACCGTCACCTCTCGTCGTTCTCGCCGCCCGAGGAGTACCTCGAGACCGGCTTCAACTACCGCATGACCGACCTGCAGGCCGGCCTCGGACTGGTCCAGCTCGCCCGGCTGCCGGAACTGGTCGCGCGACGCCGCGAGATCGCCGAACGCTACCGGCGGGCGCTGCGGTCCGTCCCGGGTGTCCGTCCCGTGCTCGATCCGGCGTGGGGCGAGTCCAACGTGCAGTCGTTCTGGGTCGAGCTGACCGCGGCGTACCCGCTGACCCGCGAGGAACTGTTGCGCGAGCTCGCGGACGCCGGGGTCGCTGCCCGCCGCGGGATCATGGCGAGCCACCTGCAGCCGGCGTACCGCGGCCACCCGCACGGCCCGCTCACGCACACCCGGTGGCTGGCGGCGAACACCCTGATCCTGCCGGTGTTCCACGACCTCACGACCGACCAGCAGGACCACGTCATGGAGACGGTGCGGCTGCCCTCCGTGCTGGGTCGCGCGGTGCTGGGTCGCGCCGTGGCGGGACGCGCCGGCGCGGGTCGCGGATGACCACCCGCCGCACGCCGTTGATCCTCATCGCCGCCGGCGGGCTCGGTCGGGAGGTCGCGGCGACCGTCAGCACGATGAGACACCTGGAACTGCTGGGTTTCGTCGACGACGACCCGCAGACGTGGGGGACCGCACCGGGTGGTGTCCTGGTCCTCGGGGCGCTGTCGGCCGTGCACCGTCATCCCGAGGCCACCCTCGCCGTCTGCGCGGGCCGGGGACGGGACCGGGCCCGGATCACCCGACAGCTGCTGGACGCCGGGATCGGACCGGAACGGTTCAGCACCGTCGTCGACCCGTCCGCTCGGCTCGCGCCCGATGTCGTCGTGGGCACGGGGACGGTCGTGCTCGCCGGTTGCGTCTTCACGGCCGGCGTCGTGGTCGGTGCGGGTTGTGTCGTGATGCCGAACGTGACGCTCACCCACGACGTGGTCCTCGAGGACCACGCGACGGTGTGCGCCGGTGTCTCGGTCGCCGGCGG
>CAXUNA010000118.1:7554-9337 GCA_964252095.1 uncultured Jatrophihabitans sp.
CCCGGGGGGGGGGGGGGGGGGGGGGGGGTGGGGGGGTCCGGCCGCCGGTCCCCCCCCCCCCGGGGGGGGTCCGCGCGCCCCCCGCGACGGTGTGCGCCGGTGTCTCGGTCGCCGGCGGGGCCCGGGTGGGGAGCGACGCGTACATCGGCATGGGCGCCACGGTGCGCCAACACGTGCGGATCGGGCGGGGCAGCACGGTGGGGATGGGGGCCGCGGTCCTCGCGGACGTCCCCGACGACGAGACGTGGGTGGGTGTACCCGCGCGGCGGGTCGCCGTCCGGATGGAGGTCTGATGGAGGCGCGCGTGCACCCGTCGTCGCAGGGCGTCCGGGGGAGTCGGCTCATCCGGGTGCGGGCGGTCGTGGCATGACGGCCACCAGCACGCCGGTGCCGCTCGTCGACCTCGCCGCCGCCCAGAGCGAGGTCTACGACGACATCGCGCCGGGCGTCGAGGGGGTGTTGCGGTCCGGCGGGTTCGTCGGCGGGCCGCACGTCGCCCGGTTCGAGGCGGCGTACGCGCTCTACAGCTCCGTTGCACACTGCATCGGTGTGGCCAACGGCACCGACGCCGTCGAACTCGCCCTGCGGGCGGTGGGCGTCGAGGCGGGCGACGAGGTCGTGGTGCCGGTGAACACGTTCGTCGCCACGGCCGAGGCGGTCGTGCGCATCGGCGCGTGGCCGGTCTTCGCCGACGTCGACCCGCTCACGCTGCTCATCGACCCGGTCGCGGCAGCCGCGGCGGTGAGCGCGAGCACGCGGGCGATCATCGCCGTGCACCTGTACGGCCAGATCGCCCCGGTCGAACGGATCGCGGACCTGGTGGGTGACGAGATCACGATCGTCGAGGACGCCGCGCAGTCCCACGGTGCGCTGCGGCTCGGGCGGCCGGCGGGCTCGCTCGGAGCCATCGCGGCCACCAGCTTCTACCCCGGCAAGAACCTGGGGGCGGCGGGTGACGCGGGTGCGGTGACGACCGACAGCGCGGACCTCGCCCGCGACGTCCGGCTGATCGCGAACCACGGCAGCGTGGAGAAGTACGCGCACGAGGCGGTGGGGTTCAACTCGCGCCTCGACGCCATCCAGGCCGTCGTGCTCCGGGCGAAGCTCACCAGGCTCGAGGAGTGGAACGCGCGCAGGCGGGCGGCGGCCGCGCGTTACGACGAGCTGCTCGCGGACGTGCCCGAGGTGCAGCGTCCGTCGACGCTGTTGGGCAACCGGCACGTGTGGCACCTCTACGTCGTGCAGGTCGCCGACCGCGCGCGGGTGCTCGACCGGTTGCACCGCGAGGGGATCGGGGCGTCGGTGCACTACCCGCACCCCCTGCACCTGACGCCGGCGTTCGCCGACGTCGGCGTCCCGCGCGGTCGCTTCCCCGTCGCGGAGGCGGCAGCCGACCGCATCCTCAGCCTGCCGATGCACCCGCACCTCACGGCGTCGGACCAGGAGCGGGTCGTCGAGGTCCTCGCCCGGGCGGTGACGGCGCCATGACCGCGATCAGCGAGGTCACGGCGTCGGGTGCACCGCGTGGCGCCACGGCGGTCGCAGCCGTGGCGGGCGTCGACGAGGCACTCCCGCGTCCCGACGGCCCCGGCGCGGTCGTCTACCTGGCCGGGTCGCGGTGGCACGACGTCGAGGGCTCCGAGCGCCGGCTGGTCACCGCCCTCGCGCGGCACCGCCCGGTGCTGTGGGTGGAACCGCCGCAGTCGCTGCTGCGGTGGCACCGGGCCCGCGGCGGTGGGGAGCAGGTCGCGCCCGGCGTCACCAGGATCACCGTGCTCGGCCC
>CAXUNA010000119.1:0-9306 GCA_964252095.1 uncultured Jatrophihabitans sp.
CCGTCGTTCCAGTGCCTCGAGCCGCTGCAGCACGGCGGCGGTGTCGGACGCGGCGTCCGGCAGCAGCATCCGCGCGCACACCAGCTCGAGGACCAACCGCGGCGCGGTGGTGCCCCGCATGTCGACCAGGGCCTGGTGCACGATCTCGGCGTAGCGGGTGACGCTCGCCCGGCCGAGCCGCCGGCCCTGGTCCGACATCCGCTCGAGGATGTCGGACGGGATGTCGAGCAGCCCGGTCTCGCCGGCGTTCGGGACGGCGTCGAGGATGAGCAGGTCGCGGAACCGGTCGAGCAGGTCGGCCGCGAACCGGCGCGGGTCGTGCCCGGCCTCGACCACCTGGTCGACCGCGCCGAACACGCCCGCGGCGTCGCCCGCGGCGAGGGCGTCGACGGCGGTGTCGAGCAGCGCGCTGTCGGTGACCCCGAGCAGCCCGACGGCGTCGCGGTACAGCAGTCCCTCGGGTCCGGAGCCCGCCAGCAGCTGGTCGAGGATCGACAGCGAGTCGCGCACGCTGCCGCCGCCCGCGCGGGTGACCAGCGGCAGCACGGTCGGTTCGACCGTGACCTGCTCCCTGGCGCAGATCGCCTCGAGGTGGCCGCGCAGGATGCTCGGCGGCACCAGCCGGAACGGGTAGTGGTGGGTGCGCGAGCGGATCGTCTGCAGCACCTTGTCCGGTTCGGTGGTGGCGAAGACGAACACCAGGAAGTCCGGCGGTTCCTCGACGAGCTTGAGCAGCGCGTTGAACGCCGCCGTCGTGACCATGTGGGCCTCGTCGACGATGTACACCTTGAACCGGTCGCGCACCGGCGCGTACCAGGCCCGCTCCCGCAGGTCGCGGGCGTCGTCGACGCCGTTGTGGCTCGCGGCGTCGATCTCGATGACGTCGATGGAGCCGGGCCCGTTCGGTGCGAGCTCGCGGCAGCTGTCGCAGACCCCACAGGGCGTCGAGGTCGGGCCCTGCGCGCAGTTCAGCGACCGGGCGAGGATCCGGGCCGACGACGTCTTCCCGCAGCCCCGCGGGCCGGAGAACAGGTACGCGTGGTTGATACGGCCGTTGTCGAGCGCGTGCGACAGCGGGCGCGTGACGTGTTCCTGGCCGATGAGCTCGGCGAAGGTCGCGGACCGGTACTTGCGGTAGAGCGCGAGCCCGGTTCCTGCCGCCGCAGTGGTGGAGGGCGTCGTCACGGGAGCGAGGGTAACCCCGGGCTCTGACAGTGCCGGATGCCGCTGAACGCGCGTACTCGGCGACGCGCTCCGGACCAAAAGGACTCCCCGCGCACCCGCGTCAGGAGAGCTGCCTTCCCCTTCTTGCTGTCTTCCGGCCCCACGAAAAGGACTCCCCGCGCACCCGTCAGAGCTTCCTTATCCTTGCTGCCTTCCGGCCCTGGGGAGGTTCGAGAGATGGACGCCGCGCGGGGAGCCGTCGGCCACTCTACCGACCGCCCGGCAGCCCGGTCCCGAGCGCCGGTCGCGGCGCTCTCTATGCTGTCCGGCGGAGGATTCGCCTAGTTGGCCTAGGGCGCACGATTGGAAATCGTGTTCGGGGAAACCCGTCGGGGGTTCGAATCCCCCATCCTCCGCACGGGGCCCCTGCACCGCCTCTCGCCAGGCGGTGCGGGGGCCTTGTCCGTCCCGGGTGCCGGGACGGTCCGGTCAGAAGCGCCGCACGGCCGGCCCGACACCGGCGGTGTTGCGCGACGCGGACGTGACGACCTGCGGACGGGCGACGTCGCCCGACGGCGGGTGCGGGACCTGGTCCGCGGGCGTCGGCGGGAACAGCTCGAACGTGCCGGAGACGTCGACCAGCAGGTTGTTCACCCCGAACGCGTTGTAGAGGTCGAACGTGGTGCCGTTGAGCGCTGCGATGGCGTGGTTCGCGATCGTCTGCCGGGTGTTGGGGTTCAGCACCGACGTGGTCGGCCGGTCCTGCCCGGCGTAGCCCGGCCACACCGTCACGTACGTGCTCTGCGACGGCAGCACCGCGGTGATGTTCGCGTCCAGCGCCACGGTGTCGTAGTCCGCGACGGTCGGCGGCGTCGTGATGGTGCGCGTCGCGGCCGCGCCGAACGGCGTCGTCCCGAGACCCGACCGCGAGTCGACGATCCGTGTCGGTGAGGTCAGCGGGTGGTACCGGACCTCGGCCGGCAGGTGACCCTTGTCGAAGAACCCGTTGATGTCGACGACCACGTCGGTCGGCTGCGCCGAACGGTTGACGACGGCGATGTACGCGCAGTCGTCGCACGGGTTGCCGGCGCTGTACGAGACCGGCACGACGGCCGAGTTCGAGATGACGCCGCTGCGGGAGTTGAAGTTCAACGTCGAGGTGTGCGGGATCGTCGGACCGTTGTCCCACGCCGTCAGGTACCCCGCGCCCTTCGGCCGCACCGCCGTGATCGTCACCGACAGCGCCGCGATGTCCTGCTGGTCGCCGGTGTAGCGGACCGGGATCCCCACCCCGTACCCGCCGGGGATCGGCTGGCCGTAGTCGGGGCTCCGCGTGTCCAGCAGCCGCTGGACCGCCACCGGGTGGTAGCCGCCGCCGTTGCCCCGGTCGCCGTCGCCGGCCGCGTAGTAGCCGACGAGGTCGCCGATCACCGAGGTGTCGCCGAGGTAGTTGAAGATGTCGATCTGGTCGGCGGTGCCCAACGGGACCGTCACGAGGTTCGCGCCCTGCCAGCCCGCCGGGAAGTTGATACTCGACGCCGTCGGGCGGGTGGTACCGGTCGGGAAGGCGGTGAGGTAGCCCGGCTTGGTCGGCCGGTCGACCGTGAGGTTGAGGACGACGGCCGCCTCCTGTCCCGGCAGGAACTGAGCGAACGAGGCCCGCAGCTTGCCGCCGGCGGGCACCGGGCCGCGGCGCACGCCCGTGCCGTTGCGGGTGTCGAACGCCCGCACCGGCGTGACGGCCCGGTAGGTGCCCTGCGCGAGGTCGGTCGCGGCGGCCGACAGCCCGACCTCGAGGGGTGTGCCGTCGTCGGTGACGAAGACCAGCGTCCCGACACTCGCACCCGCCACCAGCGGTCGCGCGCGCACGGTGACCGTGCAGGACGTGCCGGCGGCGAGGGACTGGTCCTTGCAGTCGTCGCCGACGACGCTGAACGCGTCCGGGTCGTCCCCGCCGAACGTCTCGGCCGAGATGTACGGCAGCGCGTTGGTGCCGGCGGCGGTCAACGTGACGGGCAGGTCCTGGTAGCCGCCGAGCGGGATGGACGGGAAGTCGAGCTCCGGCTGGTCCAACGTGACACCGGTGTAGCCGATCGAGCTGGCGATGCGCACGAACCCGACGTAGCGGACCGCGGCGCACACCACGTCGAGGTCGGCGGCGAAGGCGGTGACGGTGCCGTCGTCGGCCGTCACGGCCTCGAGCACGGTGACGGTCCCCGACGTCAGCTGACCGCACCCCCGGTTCAGGGCCAGGATCGACCCGCTGCCGTGCGTGCTGTCCGCGGTCGGGGCGATGTCGATGGCGGTGCCGGCGGTGAACGTGGATCCGGTCGGGGCGGCGAAGTCGAGGTTCTCGAAGTCACCGAGGCCGTCCGGGTCGGCGTTGACGTGCACCGAGGTCGGCGTGATGTCCCGGTCGAGGACCTGGTCGCCGGTGAAGGTCTCGGCGCCGCCGGGCCCACCCGGCGTCGCGGCACGGGTCAGACCGAACGCCGTGTACGGCGGACCCGGTACGTCGGCGACCGCGTCCGGGGCCACGACGACACCCGCGACGAGAGCGAGAACGGACAACGACACCACGGCAGCTCGACGCACGACGCTCTCCTCGCGATCACGCCCCGGACGGGAGCGGCGCGCGAAATTAGCACGGCACCACGGTCGGCGCGAGCGGGTGTCACCGGTGTTTCAGCCGGCCGCCGGCCCGCCTCACAGCCGGGCGCGCACCGTCAGCTGTTCTCCTTGATGTAGGTCGCGGCGTCCTTGTCCGATTCGTCGACGCCCTTGCCTGCCGGGTGCTGGTGGTAGAACTTCAGCCACTCCATCGCGAGGTCGCGCCGCAGGTCCGGTGAGGTCGACTTGATGAAGTCGGTCAGCGCGTCGCGCTCCTCCTCGTCGAGGTGCTCCCCGTTCTCGTGCCGCGCCTTGTTGACGGCCGCCCACCACTCCTTGGTGTCGACCTCGTGCTCGCGGGACTCGGCGACCGCGTCCCGGATCGCGTTGTGGTCGTCGATGGCGTCCTCGGTCTCGTCCTCCGGGTCGCCCTCGTGGCCCTTCTTGAGCAGCGCCGGGTAGAAGACGGTCTCCTCGGCGTCCGCGTGGGTGTCGAGCCGTCGCGCGAGCGGCTCCCAGATCGCGGTCAGCTCGTCCTTGGTCTTGGCCGAGTCGAGGTAGAAGAAGTGCGTACGCAACCAGGTGTGGTCCTCGAAGATGAGGTCGACGATGTCAGCGGCCATACCCCGCTCCTACCCGGTGGCGACGACGATCTCCCGCCACCGCCGCAACTCGTCGGTGATCCGTTCCACGACGGCGTCCGCCGCGTGCGCCAACGCCGCCCGCTGCTGCTCGCGTTCGTCGGGTTCGGCGACCTCGGGGTCCACCTCGTTCGCCGCGTCGAGCCCGGCCCGCACCCACCGCCGCACGAGGTCCGAGACCGTCACCCCCTCGCGACGAGCCACCCGCACCAGCGCCCGCTGCTCGGCGTTGAGGAACCGGACGGGCACGACGGTCGTGGTGCCCGCAACTGCCCGGCGCTCCCCCGGGCCGGCGCGGTCGTCACGGTCGTCACGGTCGACGCTCCCGCGGCCCCGGTTCCGCCGAGCCTCGAGCTCGAGCCGACGGGCCTCGTTCTCCTCGTTGTTCGCGCGGATCCACGCGATGCGCTGCTCCGGGTCGGTGAAGTCGATGTCCGGGGTGAGCGGCACCGGGTCGCTGTCCAACCACTCCCGCGGCGTGAGTCCGTAGTCGGCGTCGTCCATCTCCCTCGGCACGCATCGGACCGTAGGTTCGGGCCGCACCGAGCGGACAGCACGGCCCGACCCCTGTGGACGACACGCGACCCTGTGGACAGCGTGCCGCAGGACAACCGGACGGCGGGACACCCGATCACGTCGCGGGCGGTCCGTACGCACGCTGTACACGCCCGAACACGGTGTTCGGGCGTGTACAGCGCCGCGAGGAGCGAACTCCCGGTACTTGCCAGGTCACCACCGACGACCGCGCCCCCGGGCGCGCGCCGGAACCGACCGGGCGCGCGCCCGGACTCAGCGGTGCCCGACCGGCTCGCCGGAGTCCGCGGCGTCGGTCTGCACCTCGGGCTGCCCCTCCTGGGCCCACAGCGTGTGGAACACCCCGGGCTTGTCGACGCGCAGGTAGGTGTGCGCGCCGAAGTAGTCGCGCAGACCCTGGATCAACGCGGCCGGGAGCCGGTCGCGGCGCAGCGCGTCGTAGTAGGACAGCGCCGAGGAGAAGCCCGGGATCGGCACGCCCGACTCGGTCGCGGTCACGACCACGCGGCGCCACGCGTCCTGCGCGTCCGCGACGACCGACTCGAACGCCGGGGCGACCAGCAGCGAGCGCAGGTCGGGGTCGTTCGCGTAGGCCTCGGAGATGGTGTTGAGGAACCGGGCCCGGATGATGCAGCCGCCACGCCAGATCTTCGCGATCGCGCCGGGGTCGACGTTCCAGTCGTACTCCGCCGAACCCGCGAGGATCTGGTCGAAGCCCTGCGCGTACGCGACGATCTTCGAGGCGTAGAGCGCGGACCGGACGTCGTCGGCGAACGAGCCCCGGTCGACGTCGGCGGCCGAGCCGTCCGGCCCCGGCAGCGAGCCCGCGACCTCGCGCTGTTCGGCGTGACCGGACAGGGCCCGCGCGAACGTGGCCTCGGCGATGCCCGTGACGGGGATGCCGAGGTCGAGCGCGCTCTGCACCGTCCAGCGGCCGGTGCCCTTCTGCTCGGCCTGGTCGACCACGACGTCGACGAACGCCTTCCCGGTCTCGGCGTCGGTGTGCTTGAGGACCTCGGCGGTGATCTCGATGAGGTAGCTCTCGAGGTCGCCCTTGTTCCACTCGTCGAAGACGTCGGCGATCTCGGCGGGGGTGTAGCCGCCGACCGCGCGGAGCAGGTCGTACGCCTCGGCGATCAGCTGCATGTCGGAGTACTCGATGCCGTTGTGCACCATCTTGACGAAGTGGCCGGCACCGTCGGGGCCGATGTGCACGCAGCACGGTTCGCCGTCGACGTGTGCGGAGATCGACTCCAGCAGCGGGCCGAGCGTCGCGTACCCCTCCTTGGAGCCGCCGGGCATGATCGATGGCCCGTGCAACGCTCCCTCCTCGCCACCGGAGACGCCGGTGCCGACGAAGTTCAACCCCTTGTCCCGCAGGGCGGCCTCGCGACGGCGGGTGTCGGCGAAGTGGGCGTTGCCGCCGTCCACGATGATGTCTCCGGGCTCCATGAGACCGGCCAGTTCGTCGATGACGGCGTCGGTGGGCTTGCCGGCCTTGACCATGATGATCGCGGTGCGCGGCTTCTTCAGCGACGCGACGAAATCGGCCATCTCGCCCGACGGCACGAACGTGCCCTCGTCGGCGAAGTTCGCGACGAGATCGTCGGTCTTGGCCTGGGAGCGGTTGTGGACCGCGACGGTGTGGCCGTGCCGCGCGAAGTTGCGCGCGAGGTTGCGGCCCATGGTGGCGAGGCCGGTCACGCCGATGTCGGCGGTGCCTTCGTTGGCGGATGCGTCAGGAGTGCTCACGGATCCAGTCTGCCCCCGCGCTCACGTCACGTGGAAGGTGGTGCCGATCCCCATGCCGGTGATCCACTCGGGCACCGCCTCGTAACTGGTCCACCGCACCGGCTCACCGCAGGCGGCGAGCGCGACCAGCCACGCCCGGATCTCGTGCCCACCGCTGCCGGCGGCCTCCTCCAGACCGTCGTGACCCATCACCGCGACGGCGGCGAGGTCGGGGACCTGCACCTGCTCCAGGAACCACTTGTCCCAGCTGGAGTTGACCCGGGCGTCGGGGTCGCCACCCATGGCGCGCACCTTCGGCTCGCGAGCGGCGGCGAACGCCCGGGCGTCGCGCCGGCCGTGGATGAGCGAGTCCCGCTTGGCCCCGACGACCGACGGGTCGCGTGGGTCATTCGACGGCAGCCAGTGCGACAACCCACCGCTCGCCAGCACCACGATCCGCGCCGGGTCCGGCGCCGCCCGCAGCGCGTCCCCGAGTGCGTGTCCGAGCGCCACGCACCGGTCGAGCGACGGCAGCGGCGGGGCGGCGGTGTTCACGACGAGCGGCACCATCGGCACGCCCGACCCCGCGCCCAGCAGCATCTCGTACCCCTGGACCAGCCCGTGGTCGATCGTCAGCGAGTAGGACAGCGCGACGTCGAAGCCCGCGGCGGCGAGGCCGTCGTGCACCGACCACGCGAGGGCACCCGCGACCGGCAGCGGCCCCTCGGCGCTGCCGAAGTCGCCGAAGCCCGTGGCCTGCTCGACGCCCAGCGTGAACGGCGGCATGACGTCGTAGAAGTGGGAGTGGAAGTGGTCCGGCCCGACCACCACCACGGCGTCGGGCGCGAGCTCGGCGACGGCCGCCCGCACCTTCGCGGCGTCGGCCAGGAACTGGGCGCCGGCGTCACCGGGGTGCTCCGGCGGCAGCAGGGTGGCGAACGGCGAGTGGGACATGCCCACCACACCGACGATCTCGCTCACGACGGGTCGTCGCCGGGCAGCAGGAACTCTCGGTGCGCCGCGAGGAACTCGGCCGGCTTCTCCCACTGCGGCCAGTGCCCCGCGCCACGGATGACGTGCAGCCGGGCGTCCGGCAGCCAGCCCAGGAGCATCTCCGCCTCGTCCAGCCCGCCGGT
Organism: uncultured Jatrophihabitans sp.; assembly: GCA_964252095.1. Classification (GTDB taxonomy): domain Bacteria; phylum Actinomycetota; class Actinomycetes; order Mycobacteriales; family Jatrophihabitantaceae; genus CAXUNA01. The sequence continues at coordinate 7,817 of CAXUNA010000119.1, forward strand.
CGGGTCGTGGTCGGTCCACAGCAGCAACGTCGGCGCGGTGATCCGACCGACCCACTCGGGCCGCCAGCCGTACGGCCGCCGGATCTCCGGGTCCTGCAGTACCAGGGTGTTCTCGATCGCCTGCAGGAAGCCGTCGCGGGCGTAGACCTGGCGGCGCATCCCGACCAGTTCGTCGGTCACCATCGAGGTGTCGTGGAACAGGAACTCGACCCGCCGCCGCACCGTCGCGTCGCTCGGGTCCTGTACGGCGGCGCGGGTGCTGTCCCGCATCCGCACCATGACCTCGGGCTTGTCGGCGATGTTGCCCGGGGTGTTGAGCACCAGTCGCTCGACCCGCTCGGGGTGGAACGCCGCGGTCCACGCCGTCACCCAGCCGCCCAGGGACTCGCCGGACAGATGCGCCCGGTCGATGCCGAGCGCGTCGAGCAGCCCGACGAGGTGGTCGGAGAGGACGTCGACGGTGTACGGCGTGTCCGGCAGGTCCGACCAGCCGTGGCCGACCATGTCGTACACGGTCACCCGGAAGTCCCGGGCCAGCCCGGCGAGGTCGCGGGCGTAGGCCTCGAGGTGGCCACCGGTGCCGTGCAGGAGCACCAGGTCGGGTCCGGCGCCGGCCTGCAGCACGCGGGTCCGCACGCCCCCGACGTCGACGTGCCGGAGGCTGTGGTCGAGGTCGGCGAGCTCGGCCCAGATCGAGACGTGGGCCGGCAGGTCGGCGATCGCGGCCGCGCGGTCGGTCTCGGGTTCGGCAGTGGTGGTCACGGTTCCTCCTTGCTGGTGGTCATTCCTTGAACCGGGCCCGCGCCTCGGCGAGCGTGGCCGCGCCGGCACTCTGCCGCCGGGTCAGGCCGAGGACCTCGACCAGGCGGGAGTTCTCGATCGTGAGGAAGTCGACGGGGTCCTCGGCGCTGTCGTTGTGGTGGCGGTGCCAGGTCCACGGCGGCGTGTACACGAAGTCGCCGGCCGCCCACTCGACGACCTCGTCCTCGATCTCGCTGTGACCGCGCCCGGCGATCACGGCGTGGACCGTCTCGTGGTGGTGGCGCTGCATGTCGGAGCTCTCGCCCGCGGGGATGCGCTGCCGGAAGATCTCGAACGTTGCAGTGGGCAGCGTTCCGGCGATCGCCAGCTCGCTGGGGTTGTGCACCTGGTCCACCGGCAGCGGCTGCAGCTCGCCCGCGTGCACCACCAGGGGCCGGCCCGCGCCCGGCTTCACCACGTCACTCAGCGAGCCCAGGAACGCGCTCATGTCGAACCCACTCATCAGATCCACTCCGTCCTACCGCCGTCGACCGTCAACACCGTGCCGTTGACGTAACCAGCGTCGGGCGACGCGAGGAAGGCCACGGCGGCGGCGACTTCCTCCGGACGTCCGGGCCGGCCGGCCGGGACGTCGGCGGCGTCGCGCGCGTCCATCTCGGCGGCGTCGAGCCCGAGCGCCTCCGCGCGGTGCGCGAGGATCGCGGCCCGCCGCTCGGTCGCGGTCGCGC
>CAXUNA010000120.1:0-9040 GCA_964252095.1 uncultured Jatrophihabitans sp.
GTGCGGGCGGCCTGCGTGGTCTCGGCCCGGAGCGCGGTCGGCAGCGGGACGTACCCCGGGGGCAGCTGGCCCACCCCGGTGCCGCTCTGCTGGCCCTTGGTCGCCGCGTAGTCCAGCAGCGTGGCGTAGGCGGAGCACGCCGCGGTCGGGAGCGCGTTCGTGGTCACCGCGGCGTACGTCACCAGGCTGAGCGGGTACGCGGCGGAGTCCTTGTCCGTCGGGTCGGGCTGGCTCACGCCCTTCACGTCGGTCGGCACCAGGTGGTTCGCCGCGGCGGTGATCGACGCCGTGGTCGGCTGCACGTACTGACCGGCCGCGTTGCGCAGGCTCGCCGTGCTGACGCCGAACTGCGCGCTGCTCGCCGTGTCGGTGACGCCGGCGAGCTTGCGGTTGCCGGGGATGACCGGCGCCGGCGCGACGCCCTTCCACCCGCCCGCCGGGCTCGACGGGTCGGCACCCGGGCACACGAAGCTGTTCCCGAACCGGTCGAGGTAGTTGAGCGTCAGGATGTCCCTCGCGACGCTGGACAGGTCCTTGGCGGCCGGGCGGATGTCGGTCATGGCGAGCGTCGGGATCGTGACCTTCGCGCCACAGTTCGGCGCGCTCGGGACGCCTGCCCACGGGTCGGCGTAGGGCATGTAGTCGACCCGCGGGTCGAACGGCACCTTCAGCGGGTTGATCGCCGGATCGGTGCTGAAGTACGGGTCGATCCGCATGCCCCAGTCGTCGGGTTTGCCGGCGAGGAAGTTCACGGCGTCCTGGTTGGACGTGATCCAGTCCCAGAGTTCGCCGTACCCGTCGCTGCCGTTCAGTGACGCCTGCACCGAGGCGATCGGGTTCGTGGCGTCGAGGTTCAGCCCGCGCAGCTCGGGGTTGAGGGCGAGGAACTCGGGATCCTCGGCGAGCCACTGCGGGTTGGCTTCCATGCTCGCGTACACCGCCGGGGCCGGCGTGCGGGTGACGGCGGGCGAATCCTCGAACCGGTACGGGTTGGCCTGGATGTACGAGTACGTCAGCAGCTTGAGCACCAGGCGTTGGTCCAGCCTGATCGTCGGAAGCGGTTTGGCCACCGGGAACACCGCGTCACCCTGGGCGAGGACGGCCTCGTCCCACACGAAACTGATCGTGACGCCCGAGAGCGTCACCGGTGCGTACGTGACGGCGGTCGAGGCCTGGTCCGGTGGCAGCGGTTGGGAGACGAACTGCATCGAGTCCGAACCCGAGGCGAGCGAATCGCGGCTGACGTCGTCGACCCCGTTGGTGTAGTCGAAGACCTTGCCGGAGCCGCACAGGGTCGTCGCCCAGCTCAGCACGGCGTTCGCGACGAGCGGACTGCCACCCGTGCCGTACGTCTGTTCCGCCGAGGAACACGCCGACTGCACCGGCTGGAAGTCCAGCTTGATGGCGATGCGGTTCTTCCAGACCGTCGAGGTGAGCGGTGACGAGTACCGGCCGGCGAACGAGATCGCCCGGCCCGTGGTCGGGTCGACGCTCCCGCGCGGGACGACCACCAACCAGCACTCGTTGAGGCCGCTGCCGTCGGCCGGGGTCGGGGTCGTGGACTCCGGTGACGGCTTCGCCCCGCAGCCGAGCCCTCGCGAGTCGAGCTGGCTCTGGACCTGGAACTGTGTCCCGCCGGTGCCGTCCGGGAAGACGAAGTTGGCCGGTGACTCGTTGGTGCTGACGCTGTCGTAGAACTCGTTCGAGTAGACCAGCGTGGCGTCGGTCTTCGACCGGGACACGACCTGGTGGGCGGAGGTGGTCCCGTTCGCCGCGGTGAACGGCACCTCGGGGTTCTGCGTGCCGTTCGGGTCGTCGGGGATGGACGCGAGCGGCTTGTAGACCTGCTCCTGACCGAGCGCGGCGGCCGGGCTGTCGACCGTCCTGGTGTAGGACTGCCGGCTCGGCTGGGTGCCGTAGAGCGCCGGTGCGACGCCGGTCTGCGCCGCGCCGCCGAACTCGCACTGCTCGCGCGGCGGACCCTCGTTGCCGGCGACGTAGTCCGCCGCGGCCACGGCCTTCGGTGAAGGATCCCCCGGCTTCTGCGGCTTCGTCGGCGCGCTGTCGACATCGGCCTGGGTCACCGGGTTGCCCCAGCACTGCATGATCTGCAGGAAGTCGCTGTCGTAGTTGTAGCCGCCGGCGAAAGGGTTGGGGGGCCGGGTGGTGGCGTGGCCCGGCCAGTTCCAGGTGACGCTGACGGCCTGGGTGGTGAGGTCGCGGGTCTGGTTGACCTTCACCGCCAGGTCCTTGAACTCCCCCGACAGACCCGACACCGTCGTCGCCGACGAGGTGTCCGGCAGGGCCCCCGGGAACGGCGGCACCTCGACCGCCCCCGAGGACGGGGCCGCCGACGCCGCGACGGCACCGACCAGGCAGGTGACGAGCGCGAGTCGTACCGCGCGGACCCGGCGGCCTGTCACTTCACACCGCCGCGGGACAGCCGCTTCACCAGCAACGGCGGCAGCACGAAGACGGCCAGGAGCAACACTCCCCCGAGGATCGCGAAGGTCTGACTCTGCGACCAACCGGAGTCCGACGACTGGTTGAGCGACACCGGACCGGCCAGTGGCACCGAGGCGCCGCCGTCCGAGGAACCGCCGGTGCCCAGACCGGTCTCGGGATCGACCGTGCCGCCGGCGGCCGCGCCACCCCCGGTCGCGGCGGCGCCCGTACCACCCGTGCCGCCGGCGGCCGTGGTCCCGCCGCCGGTCGTGCCGCCGCTGGTGCCCGAGCCGCTGCCGCCGGTGCCGCGGGCCGAGGACTTGACAGGGGTCGACTCGGTCGAGCCACCGGTGCCGGTCGAACACTGTGTGGGTCCCTGCCGGTCACAAGCCGCCGGCTGCGGCGCGGTGACCGCCAGTCGGTTGGCGCCGTTCGCCGAGAACGTGGGGTTCTTGCAGCTGGCCACGTTCAGGGTGCCGGCGTTCACACCGGGCGACTTCTTGAGCTGGGCGAAGGCGGCCAGCACGAGGTTGAGCGGCAGCGGGGAGTAACCGAGGTCGTCCATGCGGTCCTGGCCGTCGCACAGCAGGTACTTGCCGAACGCACCCAGGGTCGCGGCCTTGGCGTCGGCGTACCGGCCGGTCTTGGTGAGCGGCAGGATCATGTAGCTGTACGCCGAGAGCGGGTACGTGCGCGGGTCGGTGTCGTTGTAGACGCCGTCGAGTTGCTGCGTCAGGTACGTCGCGGTGTTCTCCGGGTGGGTCGTGACGATCTGGGCCTTGGTGAGCGCGACGGCGACGTTCTGCGCCGTCGGCTCGACGTAGTAACCCCGCTTGTTCAGCATCTTCGCCACCGGGAACCGCGCGTTCTTCGCGTAGCTGTACTGCACGTAGCCGATCGCGCCGTCGCCGTAGTTCTGGCGGATGTAGTTGGCCACGCCGTCGTCACCGACCTTGGGCTGGCCCCCTTTGATCGACGGCCAGATCGACGTCTCGCCGCCCGGGCCGTACGCCTGCTTCCAGATGCCCGGGTACTGGTTCTGCATCCACAGGCTGAACTGGGCGGACGACCCGGAACCGTCGGCGCGCACGACCGGCACCACCTTGGTGGCGGGCAGGGTCAGCCCGGGGTTGTCGGCGGCGATCGCCTTGTCGTTCCACGTCGACACCTGACCGGTGAAGATGCGCGCGATGTTCTGACCGGACAGGCGCAGGTTCGTGACCCGGCGGCCACCGATCTTGAGGTTGTACATGAACGAGGTGCCACCGGCGACGACCGGCATGTACGCGTACGTCCCGGCCGTCGGGTTCTCCGGCGCGGAGCCGTCGGTGGGTGTGCGCTGGAACGGGATGTCGGACACCGCGAAGTCGACCTGGGTGTTGAGGAAGTCGGTACGCCCACGACTGGAACCGCTCGCCGTGTAGTTGACCTGCCACCCGAACTTCTTGCCGTTCGAGGTCCAGTCGGACACCGCGTTCGCCGCCCAGCTCGAGCCCGAACCGGTGATCGTGGCGTACTCGACCGCGTGGGCGCTCGGCGCGCCGATGAGGGCGGAGCCGGCCGCGGTCATCGCGGCGAGCAGCAGCAGGACCGACCGACGGAGGCCGGTTCGTCGCAGCGTGGAGGACATCACGAACTCTCTGTCGGGGCGGAGTGGGGGACACGGGCATCCGCCGGGGCGGGGACGGCGTCACGGGCGGCGAAGCGGCGGGCGTCCGCGGCCGACCGGCGGAGCGCGGTGCGGCGTTGGCGGTTCGACAACACCCCGGCGCCGCGACCACCGAGGAGCCGGGCGATCACGAACAGGACCACGACGAGGATCATCAGCAGCGCGGCGGTACCGAACCCCCGGGCGATGAGAGCAGGCTGCGGCGAACGGGTGAAACTGAACGCGGCCAACGGTAGCGAGACCATCGGTCCACTGAATGGATTGAAGTTGAACGACTGGGTGAACCCGGCCGTCAGCAGCACCGGGCTGGTCTCCCCGATGCCGCGCGCGGTGCCGAGGATGACGGCCGTCGCGAGACCCGACCGTGAGGTCGGCAGGATGATGTGCCACACGGTGCGCCACCGCGGCGCGCCGAGCGCCTCGCTCGCCTCCATCAGCGTGCCGGGCACGAGCCGCAGGACGACGTCGGCGGCGCGGATGATGATCGGCAGCATCATCACCGACAGCGCGAGCGACGCGGCGAAGCCGCTCTTGTCGTTGCCGAGGATGAGGATCCACGTCGCGAGCACGAACAGGCCGGCGACGATGCTCGGCAACGCGGTCATGGCCTCGACGATCGTGCGCACGAACCGGGTGCCGGGCCCCTTCACCACCGCGATGAACACCGAGCACGAGATGCCGAGCGGGATGGTGATCGCGAGACAGATGGCCATCATCTCGAGGGTTCCGACCACGGCGTGCAGCACGCCGCCCCGGGACAGCGGGTCGAGCGGACCGGTCTCGGACTGGTCGCCCGTGTAGAAGTTGACGTGCACCATCGCCGAGACACCGCGGATGAGCACGAAGAAGACCACGACGGCGAGGGCGGTGAACAGCAGGAACGCGACGCTGGCGAGCACCACGCCCATGACACGGTCGCGCACCATCGAGCCGGTGTTGTCCAGCGAGGTCAGCACGGCGTAGATGCCGACGAACGTGAGCCACGCGACCACCACGAGCCCGAGGCGGCCGGCGAGCGGGCCGACCACACCGAACAGCAGGAACCCGACGGCGAGACCGCCGAGCGCGGCCGCGCCCATGTTGGTGAGGTCGCCCGGCGGCCGGTCCCCCGTGCGGCGGCGCGCACCGGTGGGTTCCTCCGACCGGCCCGGGATCGACGTGCCGGACTTCTCGAGCCGGACGGGCACGTCCGCGGCCAGGGGCAGGTCGACCGCCGGGATCACCTCGGTGGGGTCGTCCAGCAGCGCGGCCCGGTGCCGCGGCGCCTCGACGGTGTCGAGCTCGCTCCCGCGTCGTTCGGTGGTGGTCATGCCGTCACCCCGTCTCGGCGCCGGAGCGCGATCGCGCGACGATCGACGACGCGGTGAAGTTGATGACGAGCGTGAGGGCGAACAGCGCGAGGCCCGCAGCCATCAGCGCCGACAACCCGAAGTCCGACGCCTCACCGAACCGCAGCGCGATGAGGGCGGACACCGACAGACTGCCGGTCTCGAGGACGTGTGGCTGCACCGTGAAGATCGGCGTGACGATCATGTAGATGGCGATGGTCTCGCCGAGCGCGCGACCGAGGCCGAGCATGGTGCCGCCGATGATGCCGCCCCGGCCGAACGGCAGGACGACGCTGCGGATCATGCCCCAGCGGGTCGCCCCGAGCGCGTACGCGCCCTCGCGTTCACCCATCGGCGCCTGGGAGAAGACCTCGCGCATGATGGCTGTCTGGATCGGCGTGACCATCAGCCCGACCACGATGCCGGCCACGAGCGTCGACCCGGTGAACACACTCGGTGACGACAACGGGTTGGTCGGATCCGCGTCGGGCACGGCGAGGAACGGGATCCACCCGAACCAGGTGGCGAGCCACCTCGACACGCCGATCGCCTGCTGCTGGAAGAAGAACACGCCCCACAGCCCGAACACGACGCTCGGCACCGCGGCCATGAGGTCGACGCCCGACGTCAGGAGACGCTTGATCCGGGCCGGCGCCACCTCGGAGATGTAGAGCGAGGTCCCGAGCGCCAGCGGGAGCGAGACCACCACGGCGACCAGCGCGATGAACACGCCGTTGGTGAGCACCGAGGCGATGCCGAAGTTGCCGGTCTCGGGCTGCCACGCCTGCGTGGTGAGGAAGGAGAAACCCCGCTTGCTCAACGCATCCGCGGCGCGGACCGCGAGGAAGGCGCCGACCCCGCCCATGATCGCGAGGACGACGAGACCCGCCCCCCGTGCGAGGCCGCGGTAGACGGTGTCGCCGAGGTCGCCACGGACCACGAGCCGACGTGGCGTCGGTACAGCGGTCTCGTCCGCCTGCTGCGGGCGCAGCATGGTCGACGTCATGGCAGCGTGGATCTCCGTCTGGTGGGAGTGGGAGAGCGGACAGGTCGGATCAAGAGCCGAACGAGAATCCCTCGGTGGAGCCGAGAGGATCTCAGCACGGTTGAGTGGTCAGACCGTCGTACGGCGGGTGAACGACAGGCAACCGGCGGCCCAGCAGTGTGCGACGCCGTGTCCGGACTGGGACGATGTGCACGGACCCGTCCGTCCCTACCTCTGACCGGGACGGGCGGGCTCCACCGCGCGGGCGGCGGCGCAGAGGTCGGTCGCGGCGGCCACGAACCTCGCGAAGGCGGCGCGCGCGGTCGCGTGCCGCTCGTAACCCTGACCGGAGACCGCGACGTGACCGGTCTCGGCGTCCCCGATCCGCCACGTCCACTCCCGCGCGCGGACCTCCCGCCCGAACGTGACCGGCAGGTCCGGGAGCATCGGACACAGCGCGAGGAAGTCGTTGCGGGCGGCGCGGGAATCGGCGAACAGACCGAGCGAGGCACCGAGGACCCGGCCGTTGGCCGCGACGACCGACCACCGCACTCCACCCGGGGCCGCGCGCAGCAGCAGGCGGGCTGACCCGGGAGACGTCACGCGCGCCAATAACGGGCCACGGCGCCCGTGCGCACAAGGGGATTCTCCCGCTGTTCACCGACTCGTCACCGGGACAGGTGCCCGCGGGCCCCGGCCGTTCGCCCGCCCACGACGGGCGTTGGTCGACCTCCGTTCACCTCCGCGCCGTCTGCGTGACCAGCGGCCGTCGCCCGCGGCTGATGAGGTCCAGACGTCGGGGCAACGCGTCCCGAGCAGACTTCGAAGGGGACACGTCCGCATGGGACACCACCACCACGACGGCTTCAGCCACAGCCACGACGCCGAGGGTGCGCACGAACACCTCGACGAGGCCAAGGACCTGCGCGTCCCGGACGACGCGCTCGAACCGGGCGCCCTGGGCCGGCGGGGGTTCCTCCGCTCCGCCGGTCTGCTCGGTGCGGGCGTCGCGTCCGTCGGCGTCATGGGCGCGAACGGCGTCTTCGCCTCCACGGCGAGCGCCCAGACCCAGCAGGCCGAGCGCCGTACCGCCCGCAGCGGGTACCAGTGGCTCGCGGGTGACCACCACATCCACACCCAGTACTCGTCCGATGCCCAGTACCGGGTCGTCGACCAGGTCCAGCACGCCTCGCGGTACGGCCTGGACTGGATGGTCATCACCGACCACGGCACGGTGCAGCACTCGCGCATCGGCGTCGAGAAGGTCAACCCGGACATCGTCGCCGCCCGCACGCTGTTCGCCAAGGACACCCTGGTGTTCCAGGGCCTGGAGTGGAACATCCCGGCGGCCGAGCACGGCACCGTCTTCGTGCACCCCGGTGCGAACGAGGTCGCGGTGCTCAAGCAGTTCGAGACCCAGTACGACGCCGCGGTGAACAACACCGGTGCGAGCACGAAGGCCAACGAGGCGATCGCCATCACCGGCCTGAACTTCCTCGCGAACAGCGTGAAGAAGGGCAGCGTGCTCGACGCCCTCATGTTGGCGAACCACCCGGCGCGCAAGGGCATCGACTCCCCGCACGAGATCCGCGGGTGGCGCGACGCCCAGCCGCGGATCGCGATCGGCATGGAGGGCGCGCCCGGGCACCAGGCCGCCGGCATCCCGACGCCGATCGGCCCCGGTTCCGGTCGCGGCTACTACGACAACAGCCCCGACCCGGCGAACAGCTTCGCGGGCTACCCGCTCGAGAGCTACCGCACGTGGGGCGGCTTCGACTGGATGACCTCGACCGTCGGCGGGCTCTGGGACAGCATGCTGTCGGAGGGCAAGGCGTGGTGGATCACGGCGAACTCCGACAGCCACCAGGTCTACGCGGACACCTCGCAGCGCGGCCCCGACGACGACTTCACCACCAACGGCTTCCACAGCCCGCCGGTCCACGCCCCGCTCAACACCAGCTTCGGCGACTTCTGGCCGGGTTACTACAGCCGCACCCACGTCGGCGCCAGCGACTTCAACTACAAGGCGGTCATGGACGGCCTGCGGGCCGGACGCATCTGGGTCGACCACGGCGGGTTGATCGACAACCTCACGGTCCGCCTGACCGGGGCCGGCCAGTCGGTGCCACTGGGCGGCGTGCTCGCGGTCGCCCGCGGGACCGCGGTCTCGTTGGTGATCGACATCCAGCCCGCGCTCACGCCGAACTGGTCGCAGTTCATCCCGCAGCTGGCGAAGCTCGACGTCGTCCAGGGCCCGGTGACGGGCAAGGCGGGCAACCGCGACACGTTCTCCGCGCCGAACACGAAGGTCGTCAAGTCCTACGACCTCTCCGGCAACGGCAACGCGCGGGTCCGCGTCACTGTGCCGCTCGGCAAGCTCGGCGACCAGGGTCTCTACGTGCGCCTGCGCGGTTCGGACGGCAAGCGGACGGACGTGGGCCTGAACGGGGCGGCCGTCGACGCCGCCGGTCCCGCGATGGACGTCGTCGGCGACGCCGACCCGTGGAACGACCTGTGGTTCTACACGAACCCGATCTGGGCGCTGCCCACGAGCGGTTCGTGACGAGCACGACCACCAGCGACCCGGCCACCGCCTCCGTCGTGGAGGCGGTG
>CAXUNA010000120.1:9050-9263 GCA_964252095.1 uncultured Jatrophihabitans sp.
CCCACCGGCCCGTCACCGCCCGGGGTGCCTCGTGCTCGGCAGCGGTCACGGCCGCCGTGGGGGCCGATCTGCTCGCGGGTTACCTCGGCGTCGTGGCCCGCGAGCTGCCCGACGTCGTCGCGACCTCCGCCACCGGCCACCCGCCGAACACCGACGCCGGTCAGCGCGCCGCGCTCGCCGCCGCCGCCCGGGCGGACCGCGCCGAGGGCCGAG
>CAXUNA010000121.1:0-934 GCA_964252095.1 uncultured Jatrophihabitans sp.
GCGCGGCGGTGAACGGCGCGCGGCGCCGCTCAGCCCAGGCGGACGACGGCACGTGCCTTGGCGAGCACGGTCTGACCGCCGAGGCGGGCGTCGAGGTCGACCGTCACGCGGTCACCGTCGATCTCACGCACCTTGCCACCGAACTCGACGACCACACCGGCGTCGTCGTCGGGGACGGGGACCGGGCGGGTGAAACGCACGCCGTAGCTCACGACGCGCGACGGGTCACCCACCCACGCGGTGACGACGCGGACGGCGTGGGCCATGGTCAGCATGCCGTGGGCGATCACGCCCGGCAGCCCGACCTCGACGGCGACGCGGTCGTTCCAGTGGATGACGTTGAAGTCGCCGGACGCGCCGGCGTAGCGCACCAGGTCCACGCGGCGCAGCGTCACCGACACCGGCGGCAGCGGGTCACCGACGGCGACCGACGCCACGGCGGGGGCGCTCACGCGGTGCCTCGTGCGACGAGCGTCGCCCAGGCGGAGAAGACGTGCTCGCCCGCGGCGTCGGTGACGTCGGTGCGGCTGGTGACGACGTCGTTGCCCGCCATGGCCTTGATCGACTCGACGGTGATCGAAGCGGTCAGTTCGTCACCGGCGTGGACGGGGCGGGTGTACTCGAACCGCTGGTCGCCGTGGACGACGCGGGTGTAGTCCAGCCCGAGTTCGGGGTCGCGCACGACCCGCTCCCCGGCGGGGAGGGAGACGACGATGCCGAACGTGACGGGGGCGACGAGGTCGGGGTGACCGGCCGCGCGGGCGGCCTCGAGGTCGTGGCACAGCGGGGAGGTCTCGCCGGTCGCGGTGGCGAACTCGCGCACCCTCTCGCGCCCGACCAGGTAGGAGGAGTGGGGGGGGGGGGCCCCCGCCCCCCCCCCCAGGGCCCCCCCCCCCCCCCGCCCCCCCCCCCGGGGGCGCGCGCCCCGGGGCCC
>CAXUNA010000121.1:944-9243 GCA_964252095.1 uncultured Jatrophihabitans sp.
CGTGGTCGGGGCACCGGGGGGAGGGCGCGCGGGTCGCGGGGGCGAACCCGCGCACCCTCTCGCGCCCGACCTGGTAGGCGGCGGCGGCCGGGTCCACCCGGCCGACGAACTCCTGCGACAGCGCCACGCCGCGCCCGCCCCGCGTTGTCAGCGAGCCGCGGTCAGCGGGTCTCGCGGTGCTCGGTGTGCTTGCCGCAGTTCGGGCAGAACTTCTGCAGCTCCATGCGGTCGGGGTCGTTGCGCCGGTTCTTCTTGGTGATGTAGTTCCGGTGCTTGCAGACCTGGCAGGCCAGGGTGATCTTCGGACGGACGTCGGTGGCGGCCACGGGAGGGGCCCTCTCTCTGCGGGAACGTGCGGGACGGACCCGGGCGGTGACGCCTGAGGATCCGGGGATCGGCGGTAGCGAGGGCCGGACTTGAACCGGCGACACAGCGATTATGAGCCGCTTGCTCTACCAGACTGAGCTACCCCGCCAAGGCCAACGCAGCGTCTCGGGCGCGTGTTCCACGGCCCTGCGGCCACGTACGACGCCACCGGGACGCGGTGCGCGGGTCGAGCCCCCTTACGGAATCGAACCGTAGACCTTCTCCTTACCATGGAGACGCTCTGCCGACTGAGCTAAGGGGGCGGCAGCAGCGACCGTGAACCACCGGTCGAGCCGAACGACGAGGCTACACGAGGCCCCGCACCGCGTCGCGCGGTGGGGTTCGGGCCTCCCGATCAGGCCCCGCACCGCGGGCCGGCGGCACGTGCGACCGGCTGCGGGCAGGAAAAAGCCTTGATGATCGCACGGGGGAAAGATCATCAAGGCCTTCAGGATCTTCACATGTGCGCACGACGTCGGGCAAGTCACGATCAGGTCACGGCAGCCGCAGGTGGCTGGCGTGTCGCCCGAGCTGTCTGCTTGTCGAGACCGCCGTCAGGCCGGGCCGGCCCGCACGGGAGGCCCTCGGGCGGCCCGCGCGATCGCCCCGGAGACGCCGACGAGCCGCCCCGGAGGGCGGCTCGTCAGGTCGTGCTGGTGGCGGGTGTTGGGTTTGAACCAACGTAGGCGAAGCCGACGGTTTTACAGACCGTTCCCTTTGACCACTCGGGCAACCCGCCGTGGGTGCACCGACGCCTCGCGGCGACAACGGTCGGAGACTTTACCGCAGCCGTCCGCGCGCGTCTGACACAGTGGTCCCGGCTCCCCCATCCCGATCCCGACGCCCGAGGAGGCGACACCGACATGGCCGACGCGTCGTTCGACGTGGTGAGCAAGGTCGAGCACCAAGAGATCGACAACGCCCTCAACCAGGCGGCGAAGGAACTGAACCAGCGCTTCGACTTTCGCGGGACGAACGCGTCGATCGAGTGGTCCGGCGAGGACGCCGTCACCCTGCGCGCCGACACCGAGGAGCGCGTGACCGCCGCCCTCGACGTCTTCAAGGACAAGCTGGTCAAGCGCTCGATCTCGCTGAAGGCACTCGACGCCGGCGAGCCGAGCTCGTCGGGCCGCACGTACGTCCTGCGCGCCTCGATCAAGCAGGGCATCGAGTCCGACACCGCCAAGAAGATCTCCAAGAAGATCCGCGACGAGTTCCCCAAGGGCATCCAGGCGCAGATCCAGGGCGAGCAGCTGCGGGTGAGCGGCAAGAAGCGGGACGACCTGCAGGCCGTCATCGCCCTGCTCAAGAGCGAGGACTTCGGCGTCGCCCTGCAGTTCGAGAACTACCGCTAGAGCGACGACCCCGACCCGGTCGCGCGGTGCGGGTTGATCAAGGCGGAATGGTCGCTCCGCGCGGTCCGGCAACGACCCTTGCGCCTTGATCAACATCCCGAGCGCCGGGACCGGTCCGACGTGATCCGGCCGGTCCGGCGCCGCACGCCGCGGGCGACACCACGACGGACAGCGACCCCGGAGCCGATCGGCTCCGGGGTCGCGGTGTGTGTCAGGCGGCGAGCCGCAGGCGTGGGCCTCAGGCGGCCCAGCGGAAGCTCGCCATGAGGGCCTCGATGCGGCGGGAGAGCTCGGGGTCGGTCGGCACGCCCTGCTGCCGGGTGGCGCTGACGCCGGCGCCCGTACGCACCGAGAACTCGGCGAGCAGCGCCAACTGCCCGTCGGGCGCCGGGACGATGTAGCGCACCGCGACGTCGTCGTCGCCGTCGTCGAAGCCGTCGACGACCTCGGCAGCCACGCAGTCGTCGTGCAGCGGGACGGCGAGCGGCGCGTCCTCGTCGAGCAGGCCGACGGTGATGACGGCGCTCACCGACTGCAGGTCGCCCTCGTCGACGACCGCCGAGGAGAGCACCGCCAGCAGGGGCGCGCCCTCGACCTCGTCGGGCAGCCCGGCTACATCCGGTGTCGCGACCAACCAGTCGCGGCAGTCCATCTCGAAAGCCGGCAGGACGACGTCTCCGTGCACAGCACACCCCCGTGTCAGACGAGCACGATGTAGCGGTCGCGATGAGCGACCTCCCCGATCACGACCTCGCGGTCGACCGTAAGGACGTCTCCGGCCCCCGGCATCGGCGTTAATACCCAACGTGCCGGTCCGTACGACCTTCTTCAACTCAAGAACTTGCGGCTCTGTTGCGGATTCTGCCGGGCAAATGCGGACAAGCCCGGACGCTCTCCGCGAGACGCGAACACGCAACTTCCTGCACTGTCGGAAGAGGACACTGGAAGACGTCCGGTCTGGGCGTTCTCGGGGTCGGCACGCGGTGGCCGGTCCGCCCGCGACACCCACCCACCGGTGAGCGACGAGACAGAAACACTCCCGTCACGTGCTCCTAAGATCGGACGTAGCCATGGACACCCACGCGCCCGCCTCGACCCAGACCCTCGACCGCGTCGTCATCCGCATCGCGGGCGACTCCGGCGACGGCATGCAGCTCACCGGCGACCGGTTCACCGCCGAGACGGCGAGCTTCGGCAACGACCTGTCGACGTTGCCGAACTTCCCGGCGGAGATCCGGGCGCCTGCCGGCACCGCGGCGGGGGTGTCGTCGTTCCAGCTGCACTTCGCCGACCACGACATCCTCACCCCCGGTGACCGCCCCGACGTGCTGGTGGCGATGAACCCGGCGGCGCTCATGAGCAACCTCGCCGACCTGCCGAAGGGCGCGACGATCATCGTCGACACGCACGACTTCACGGCGCGGGCGCTGGCGAAGGTCGGGCAGACCACCAACCCGCTCGAGGACGGCCGGCTGGAGTCGTTCACCGTGCACGCGGTCGACCTCACCCAGCTGACGGTCGACGCCCTGGCCGCGGGCGAGCTGTCCAGCCAGTTGGGCCGCAAGGAGGCGAGCCGCAGCAAGAACATGTTCGCGCTCGGCCTGCTGTCGTGGATGTACCACCGGCCGACCGAGGGCACGCTCGCGTTCCTCGCCAAGCGCTTCGGCAACAAGCCGATGGTCGCGCAGGCCAACGAGCTCGCGTTCAAGGCCGGCTGGAACTACGGCGAGACCACCGAGGCGTTCAGCGTCTCCTACGAGATCAAGCCCGCCGAGATGCCCGCGGGCCTCTACCGCAACATCACCGGCAACACCGCCCTCGCCTACGGCCTCATCGTCGGGGCCCGGCTGGCGAAGCTGCCGCTGTTCCTCGGCGCGTACCCGATCACCCCGGCGTCGGACATCCTGCACGAGCTGTCCAAGCACAAGAAGCTCGGTGTGAAGACCTTCCAGGCCGAGGACGAGATCGCCGGCGTCGGCGCCGCGCTCGGCGCGAGCTTCGGCGGCGCGCTGGGGGTGACGACGTCCTCCGGCCCCGGCATCGCGCTGAAGTCCGAGACCATCGGTCTCGCGGTGTCGCTCGAGCTGCCGCTCGTGATCGTCGACGTGCAGCGCGGTGGCCCCTCGACCGGCCTGCCGACCAAGACCGAGCAGTCCGACCTGCTGCAGGCCATGTACGGCCGCAACGGCGAGGCCCCGGTCCCCGTGATCGCCCCACGCTCCCCGGGCGACTGCTTCGACGCGGCGCTCGAGGCGATCCGGATCGCGACGACCTACCGCACGCCGGTGTTCCTGCTGTCCGACGGCTACCTCGCCAACGGGTCCGAGCCGTGGCAGCTGCCGTCGATGGCGGACCTGCCGGACCTGTCCGCCGGGGCGGAGTTCGCCACCGCCCCGAACGACCCCGACGACGCGGACAACTTCCTGCCCTACCTGCGGGACCCCGAGACGCTCGCGCGGCCGTGGGCCGTGCCGGGCACGCCCGGCCTCGAACACCGGGTGGGCGGCATCGAGAAGGCCGACCGCACCGGCAACATCTCCTACGACCCGGACAACCACGACTTCATGGTGCGGACCCGGCAGGCCAAGGTCGACGGCGTCACGACCGAACCGACCTGGGTGGAGGACCCCTCCGGCGAGGCCAGGGTGCTCGTCCTCGGCTGGGGTTCGACCTTCGGGCCGATCGGGGCCGCGGTACGCCGCGTGCGTCGTGCGGGGCAGCCGATCGCCCAGGCGCACATCCGCCACCTCAACCCGTTCCCGGCCGACCTCGGCGAGGTGCTCGCCCGGTACGACCGGGTCGTCATCCCCGAGATGAACCTGGGTCAGCTCGCGTTGCTGATCCGTGGGAAGTACCTGGTCGACGCCATCTCGCTCACGCAGGTCCGTGGGATGCCGTTCAAGGCCGCCGAGCTCGCCGAGCAGTTGCAGGGAGTGATCACCGCATGACGATCGACACCGGGTCCCGCCCGCCACTCGGCCTGAAGGCCAAGGACTTCAAGACCGACCAGGAGGTCCGCTGGTGCCCGGGCTGCGGCGACTACGCCGTGCTCGCCGCCGTGCAGGGCTTCATGCCCGAACTGGAGATCCCGCGGCACGACATCGTGTTCGTGTCGGGCATCGGCTGCTCGTCGCGCTTCCCGTACTACATGAACACCTACGGGATGCACTCGATCCACGGCCGGGCGCCGGCGATCGCCACCGGCCTCGCCGCGGCGCGTCCCGACCTCTCGGTGTGGGTCGTCACCGGTGACGGCGACGCGTTGTCGATCGGCGGCAACCACCTCATCCACGCGCTGCGCCGCAACGTCGACATCACGATCCTGTTGTTCAACAACCAGATCTATGGCCTGACCAAGGGCCAGTACTCCCCCACGTCGGAGATCGGCAAGATCACCAAGTCGACCCCCTACGGCTCGCTCGACCAGCCGTTCAACCCGATCTCGGTCGCGCTCGGCGCGGAGGCGACGTTCGTCGCGCGCACGCTCGACTCCGACCGCAAGCACCTGCAGTCGGTGCTGCGTCGAGCCGCCGAGCACAAGGGCGCGTCGCTCGTCGAGATCTACCAGAACTGCAACATCTTCAACGACGGCGCCTTCGACCTGCTCAAGGACTCCGACACCAAGGCCGACTGGATCGTCCCGATCGAGGACGGCCAGCCGCTGCGGTTCGGCAACGACGGCCGCAAGGCCGTCATCCGCGGCGCCGACGGATCGCTCACGGTGGAGGACGACGTCGAGGAGGGCGACCCGCGCGTCGCCACCCACGACTCCCGCAGCGACGACCCCACCTCGGCGTTCGCCCTGTCGCGGCTGACCTCGGGCGAGCCGCGGTACACGCCGATGGGCGTGTTCCGCGACGTCGACCGCCCCAGCTACGGCAGCCAGCTGGTCGACCAGATCGACTCGGTCCAGCAGGGCACCCCGCCGAGCGACGCCGACTACGACAAGCTCCTGCAGGGCAACGACACCTGGACCGTCGCCTGACCGAACCGGCCGCGGACGCCGCGCCGCGGCTGCTGACCGGTCGGGGGTCGGCCTCGCGGGCGGGTCTGGGGTACGGCGTCCTCGCCTACCTGCTGTGGGGCTCGTTCCCGGGGTACTTCCCGCTGCTCCGCCCGGCGAACGCCCTGGAGGTGCTCGCCCACCGCGTCGTCTGGTCCCTGCTGGTCATGGGGATCGTCGTGGCCGTCACGCACCGCGGTGCCGCCGTCCGGGCGGTCCTGCGCAACCGCCGGCAGCTGACCTGGTTGTCGGTCGGCGCCGCGTTCATCGCGGTCAACTGGGGTCTCTACATCTGGGGCGTCTTCGAGCACCGGGTGGTCGAGACCTCGCTGGGGTACTTCATCAACCCGCTGGTGACCATCCTGCTCGGCGTCTTCGTCCTGCACGAGCGGTTGCGACCGTTGCAGTGGACAGCGGTCGGGATCGCCTCGGCGGCGATCGTCGTTCTCACCGTGGGATACGGGCAGCTGCCGTGGCTCGCGCTGGTGCTGGCGTTCTCGTTCGGCACCTACGGCCTGGCCAAGAAGCAGGCCGGGGTCGACGCGATCGAGTCGCTCACCGTCGAGACGCTGGTGCTGACGCCGTTCGCGGTCGCCACCATGGCGGTGCTCGCCGGGCTGGGCAGTTTCACCTTCGTCACCGGGGGATTCGGTCACGCCGGACTGCTCGCCACCACCGGTCTGGTCACCTGCGTCCCGCTCGTGCTGTTCGGCGCCGCCACCACGCGGCTGCCGCTCTCGACCGTGGGGCTGCTGCAGTACCTCACCCCCGTGCTGCAGTTCGTCTACGGCGTGGCCGTCGACGGCGAACGGCTGTCGCCGCTGCGGCTCGTCGGCTTCGGCCTGGTCTGGGTCGCCCTGCTCCTGCTCATCGGCGAGGGCCTGACCCGGTCGAGGCGGACCCGGCGAGACCGCGCGCCCGCCGCGCTCGACCCGGTCGACACCGCGGTCTGACACCACGCCGACCCCGACGTCGGCGCACCTCGGTCACGCGCCGAGGTACCGGGCGGTGAACGCGTTGCCGAACTTCCCGTCGGGGTCGTACCGGCGCACCAACGCCGCGAAGTCCGGGAGCCGGGGGTAGCGGGCCCGGACCTCGTCGTCGGGGATGGTCGCGACCTTGCCCCAGTGCGGCCGCGGCGCGAACGGCGCGATCGCCGCCTCGATCGCGCCGAGCACCGGCGTGATCCGCTCGAGGTCACGGACCCACGTGAAGTGCAGGCCGACGGTGTCGCGGTCGTGGCTCGGGCTGATCCAGAGGTCGTCGGCGGCGATCGTGCGCAGCTCGAACACCATCAACGCCCCGGCCATGACGTCCGCCAGCCCGCGCAGCGCCACCAACGCGTCGGCCGTGTGCCGGCGGTCCAGCAGGTACTCCGTCTGGATCTCCTCGCCGCTGCTCGGGGTGAACTCGATGCGGAAGTGCGGCAACCGGGCGTTCCACGGCCCGGGCACGCCGAGCTGCTCGGTGGCACCGGCGGTGTCCTCGCCGACGATCGGGTGCTGCGGCTCGGTCGCCCGTCGCCCGCCGAGCCAGTCGTCGGGGTGGTCGGTGAAGGCGTCGACGCGGCTCTTGGTCCAGACCTTGTCGACGACGTCGGGCCGGCTCCAGTCGGTGAACACACTGACGCTGTAGGCGCTCGCCATGACGTCGTCGACCTCGGCGAGCAACCGCTCGAACGGGACGTCCTGCCACAGGTCCTGCCGCACGTCGAACGTCGGTTCGGTGTCGAGCGTGACCCGGGTGACGAGGCCGAGGGCCCCGAGCGACAGGACGGCTCCGCCGAACACGTCGGGGTCGTCGGCGCGCGACAGCCGCACGATCTCCCCGTCCGCGCCGACGAATTCCACCGCGCTGGCCGCCGTGGGGAGGTTGCGGTTGCCGTTGCCCGAGCCGTGGGTTCCGGTCGCGCACGCGCCGGCGACGACGATGTGCGGCAACGACCCGGTGTTGTGCAGTGCACGGCCGGCCTTCTGCAGCTCGGCCCCGACCTGGGCGTACGTCGCGCCGGCGGGGACGGTCACCGCGCCGGTCGCGGGGTCGACGTCGATCGAACCGCCGAGGTCGCGCACGCTCACCAGGACGCCCTCGGTGTCGACGATCCGGTTGAACGAGTGCCCCGACCCCAGCGCGCGGATCCGGCGGCTGTTCGCCACGAGTTCCTGCAGCTCGGTGACCTCGGTCGGACGGACCAGCTCGGTGGGCGTGAAGGTGACGTTCCCGGCCCAGTTCCGGAGCGGGCCGGACAGTGGATTCAGCACCGGTGCATCGTGCACCGCGGCCGGGCGCGGACGTGCGGGCGGGGCCGTCACCCGAGTGCGCGGGCACGGGCCAGCAGGTGGTCGCGCTCGGGGACGTTTGCAATCAGACTTAATCAGTATTCTTCCGACAGAGGACAGGTATTTCAATAAGCACGACTGCCATCTCAGCAATCAAATTCGAGATAGCGATATCACCCAGTCCAAAGGGCGTTCCAAGTTGCGTCAATCTTGCCGCGAACTTCACAGATGATCACTCGCCTTGATCATAACAGGCAACTTCCTCCCCCAGCTACTTACTCCGCTCTCGCACAGCC
>CAXUNA010000122.1:0-9217 GCA_964252095.1 uncultured Jatrophihabitans sp.
GTGCGGCGGGCGAGACGCACGGCCTGGGCGGCGCGGCGGGCGTCGGTGCGGGCCCGGTCGGCCGGTTCGCGTGTCACGGTCATCGCAATCTACCTGTCGGAAACCGGCTGTCAGCGACCGGCGGGCGCGTCGACGGCGTGCTGGCTGCCGCGGACGTCGCTGCCGGACGAGGCCGGCGCGGTGCAGCCGGCGCCGGTGTTGAACGGCGTGCCCGCGCTGGTGTCGAGGCCGCCGCGCCGGGTGGTCGAGCCGTACCCCGTGGTGCACGGCAGCGGGTCGAAGAACGTGACCCCGAGCCCGACGTTGATCCCCGAACCGGTGATGGTCTTGGACCCCACGCTGATCGCCTGCGGCAACTGCACCAGCAGGCCCTGCAGGCCGCCGAGGTTGGCGTTGGTGATCTGCGCGCCGGTCAACAGGTTCGCGAGCAGCAGCGGGAACGACGGGTCACCGCTGGGGGTCGGACCCAGCAGCCCGGTGACGAGTGACACCGCCTCGTTGGCGGCCTGCGGCGCGGCCGCGATCAGCCCCCGCAGATCGGAGTCCGAGGACGACAGCGTGGCCGCGATGTTGCGCAGGTTGGCGCTGAACTGGGCGATCTGCGCCGAGGCCGCCTGTTGGGTCGCGAGCACCGAGGCCGAGGTGTCGATGAGCGTCGCCGTCGTCGGGAAGTTCTGGTCGGCCGTGGTGATGAACGCACTCTGCGCATCGAGCAGCGACTGCAGCGACGGCGCGAGGCCGTTGAACGCGTTGCCGAGCTCGGAGACGGTCGTCTGCAGCGACGTGATCGGCACCGACGACACGAAGCTGTCCAGGCCCGCCAGCAGCTGGTCGGCGGTCGGCGGGCGGGTGGTGCGGTCGGACGAGATCACCGAGCCCGCGGTGAGGTACGGGCCGCTCTTGGTCTTGGGCTGCAGGTCGACGTACTGCTCGCCGATCACCGAGCGGTTGGCCACGACGGCCTGGACGTCGGACGGGATGTCCGGCGCGGACGACCGGATCCGCAGGTCGACCTCGATGCCGGTGGCGGTGAGCCGCATGTCGCCGACCCGGCCGACCGGGACGCCGCGGTAGGTCACCTCGGCGTTCGGGAAGATGCCGCCGGAGTCGGGCATCTCGACCTTGGCGGTGTAGTTGCCGGAGCCGACCAACGCGCCGGCGCCGACGTACTTGACCGCGATGTAGCAGATGCCCAGCAGCGCGATCACGACGAACGCCGTGAGCTGGATGCGGACCTTGCGGGTGACGATCACGATCCGCCCCCCGTCGTCGAGCCGGACGAGGGCGCGACCGGAGCGCTTCCGGACGCCGACCCCGAACCGGTCGGGGCCGGGGACCCGGAGCCGGTCGCGACGCCGGAACCGGTCGTCGTGCCGCTCCCCGACCCGGACGGCGTGCCGGTCACGCTCCCGGTCGGGCTGGTGGGCGTGGTGACGACCGTCGAGGACGGCAGCCCCGGCGAGGCCGAGCTGGTCGCGGGCAGCAGCGAGGGCGGCGGGTCGACCGGGGTGGTGCCGAGCACCGTGGCCGACGGCGTGTTCGGCAACCCGCCCGCGCCACCGGCCGCGATGTTCGCGGTGGCGCCGGCCTTGTCGATGTCGGCCTGCGTGGTGTTGAGGTTGATGACGATGAACCCGCTGAAGTAGTCGCCCTTGATGGCCTGCAGTACGGTGTCGGGGAACGGGTAGGTGAGCAGCACCTGCAGCGACTGCGGCAGCGCCGACCCGGCCGCGGCCAGTTGGCTGAGGATCGGGGCGAGCCGGTTGAGGTCCGCGACGATGTCGTCCTTGCTCGCGTCGAGCGTGCTGACCGTGACCGCCGAGAGCCGGTTCAGTGCGTCGAGCATCCCGACGAACTGGTCCTTCTGATCGGAGAGCACCTGCAGGCCGGGGGCGATGTCGTCGAGCACCCGCGCGATCTGGGTGGAGTCCAACCGCAGGTTCGTGGCGAGCGAGTTCACCGAGTCCAACGCGCGGGTGATCGACGTCTTGCGCTTGTCGAGCTGGGTGATCGTCGTGTCGAGCTGCGACAGCAGTCCGCGGTAGTCGGCGGTGCGGCCGTCGGTGGCCTTGTTGAGCTCACCGGTGATGGTCTGGATCTGCGCGAGACCGCCGCCGTTCAGCAGCAACGACAGCGCACCGAACACCTGCTCGACCTGGACGCCCTCGGAGGTCCGGCTCACCGGGATCCGGTCACCGTCGCGCAACGACCCGGACGCGGCGTCGGTGGCGGGACGGGCGAGGTCGACGTACTTCTCCCCCAGCAGGCTGGTCTGCTGGATGCTCGCGACCGCGTTGGCCGGCAGGTCGACGTCACCGTTGACCTGCACGGTGACGATCGCGGTGCGCCCACCCGGACCCAGCGCGATCTTCGTGACCCGCCCGACCGGCACGTTGCCGACCTTCACCGAGGACTGCGGCACGAGGTCGAGCACGTCGCTGAACTCGACGGTGAGGTCGTAGGGGTGGCCGCCGAGGTCGGCGCCGCCCGGCAACGGGACGTCGTACAGCCCGGTGCTGAAGATCCCGCAACCCGACAGCGACAGGCTCGCCAGCACGGCGACCGCCGCTCCGGCGACCGACCGGCGCACGCGGCTGCTCATGACGTCGCTCCCGAGCTCGGCAACAGCAGCGGCGGCGCGTCGGCCGGGTCGGCCGCCGTGGTCACGACACCGGAGGCGGGTGTGGACGCGCCCGTGGCGGTGGCTCCGGCCGCCGGCGCCGCCCCGGAGCCGGACGGGGTCGCGTTGCCGAGCGCGGTCCACAGCGACAGTTCGTTGAGGTTCCCGCGGCCCACCAACAGGTTCTTGCTGGGGTCGTAGGTGTTGAGCAGGTTCGACACCAGCAGCGGCGCGGCCGACAGCGCCTGGGTCAGGGAGTCGCGCTCGGTGACGAGGACCTGGGTGATCGACGCCAGCTTGGTGACGTCGGCGGTGAGCGCGCCGCGGTTGTCGCGGATGAAGCCCTGCACGGTCGACAGCGCCGACGACAACTGCGCCAACGCGGCGGCGAACGTCTGCCGGTCGTCCGAGAGCGTCTGGCTCACCGCGGCGAGACGTTGGTTCAGCCCGGCCACCGCGGTGTCGTTGCGCTGCAGCATGGTCGTGAACTGCGAGAGGTTGGAGATGCTCGCGAACAGGTTGGCCCGGTTGGTCGACAGCGTTCCGGTGGCCGCCGAGAAGTTGGTCAGCGCCTGGTTGAGCGCCTTGCCGTTGCCACCGAGGTTCTTCGCACTGGTGTCGAGCAGGTCCGAGAGCGCGCCGTTGGCGTTCGCGCCGTCGGGTCCGAGCGCGTTGGTGAGGCTCAGGACGCTCGAGTAGATCTGGTCGAGCTCGACGGGCGTCTGGGTGCTGTCCGCGCCGATGGACGCGTTCCGCGCGAGCTTCGGGCCCGAGGTCCAGACCTTCGTCAGCTGCACGTACCGGTCGCTCACCAGGCTCGGCGAGAAGATGACCGCCTGGGTGTCCGGCTGGGCGGCGAACCCGGAGTCGAGATGGGCGTGCACGACCACACCGGTGCCCTCGGGGTCGATCGAGTCGACCTGCCCGACCTTGACGCCGAGCATCCGGACGTCGGACCCCGGGTAGACGCCGACCGTGCCGACGAACGTCGCGGTGAACGGGGTGTCGTCGTGGTCGGACGAGGCGTACCAGACGACGCCCACCATCGCGAGGACGACGACGACCGCGACGACGACCGCCGTCACGACCACGCCACGCCGCCGCGGCTCGGTCTCCGCGTGCGTCATGACCCACCGCCGCTCTGGGGGCTGCAGTTGCGGCTCGCGGTGGGGTCGAGGATCGGGGTGGGCACCTGGGCGGTGCCGCCGCCGGGCTGGGTGACGGCGCCGCTGGCGCCGAAGAGGCCGCAGATGTAGGTGTCGAGCCACCGACCGTTGCCCACAGCATCGTTGAGTTGACTGTAGTAGGGGCCGAGCAGACTCAGAGCTTTCTGCAGGTTGGCCTGGTTCGTCTGCAGGACGTCGGCGACCGAGGACAGGCTCGCGAGCGCCGGCGCGAGCGTCGCCTGGTTGTCCGAGACCAGGCCGGTGAGCTGCTGGGACAGCCGGACGGTGCCCTGGAACAACGCGGTGATCGCGTCACTGCGCGCCTGCAGTTCGGTGAGCAGGAGGTCGCCGTCCTTGATCAGTGACTGGATCTGGGTGTTGCTGTCGACCACGGTCGAGGTGACCGTCCGGGTGTTGGAGAGCAGCGCGCCGAGCTGGGCGTCGCGCGAGGAGATGCTGCGCGACAGGTCGGAGAGCCCGGTGAGCGTGGCCCGCACGGTGTCCGGGGTGTCCTTGAACGCCTGCGACAGCGCCTCGAAGCTCTGGCCGAGCTGGGCGGTGTCGATCTGGGTCACCGTGCTCGACAGCTGCT
The DNA here is from genome assembly GCA_964252095.1 of uncultured Jatrophihabitans sp. Taxonomy (GTDB): domain Bacteria; phylum Actinomycetota; class Actinomycetes; order Mycobacteriales; family Jatrophihabitantaceae; genus CAXUNA01. The sequence goes on from CAXUNA010000122.1 coordinate 4,379, forward strand.
GGAAGGCGTCGGTGACGTCGAACGGCGAGGTGGTCCGCCCCAGCGGGATGTTCTGCGAGGTCGCCAGCGCCCGGGTGCCCACCGGTGTGATCGCGAGGTACTTCGCGCCGAGCAGGGTCTGGATGCGGATCGCCGCCGTGCTCTGGTCGCCCATCCACGCGTTCTTGACGCGGAACTCGACGTGTACGTGGCTGCCCTGCAGCGACACCTTGCTGACGGTGCCGACGCTCACGCCTGCCACGGAGACGTCGTCGCCGCTGCGCAGGCCGGCCGCCTCGGTGAAGTCGGCGGAGTACGTGGGGCCCTCGCCGACCAGCGGCAGGTTCTTCGAGTCGAAGATGCCGAAGCCGATGACGAGCAGCGCGACGATGCCCACGATCGCGATGGTCAGCGGGTTGCGCTCGGCGAAGTTCTTCATCGGCGCGCGGCGCCGGCGCGTGGTCGGGGCGCTCACGATCCGCACCTCGCCGTCGTGTTGTCGATGCCGTACCCGCCCGTGTAACCGGGTATCTCGGGGAACTTCCCGCCCGCGGGCTGCAGCGAGCAGACGTAGAAGTTCACCCACGAGCCGTAGGACACCGTGCGGCCGATCGCGTCGAGCTTGGTCGGCAGCGTGGTGAGGAAGCTCTGCAGGGCGGGGGTGTTCGCGGCGAGGTTCGACGACAGCGCGCCGAGCGAGTCGATCGAGCGCTGCAGCCCGGGCCGGCCGTCCTCGAGCAGGCCGGCGACGCTGGTGGTCAGCCCGCCGAGACCCTGGACCGCCGAGCCGATCGCCGCACGGTCCTCGGCGAGACCCGTCACCAGCTTCTGCAGCGTCGTCACCGTGTTGCGCAACTGGCTGGTGCGGCCGTTGACGACGTCGAGCACGGCGTTGAGGTTGTCGACGACCTGGCCGATCACCTCGTCCTTGTCCGCGAGGGTGTTGGTCAGCGATGCGGTGGACGTCAGCAGCGAGTCGACCGTGCCGCCCTCGCCCTGGAAGATCTGGATGATCTGGAACGAGAGGTTGTTGACCTGGCCCGGGTCGAGCGCCTTGAACAGCGGCTGGAAACCGTTGAACAGCGTGGTGAGGTCGAGGGCGGGCTCGGTGCGGTCGGTGCCGAGCACCTTGCTGTCGGGCCACCGGCTGTCCGGCGAGCCGTCACCCTGGTCGAGCGCGACGTACCGCTGGCCGACGAGGTTCCGGTAGCGGATCGCGGCGGTGACGGTCGAGGCGAGCGGCACGTCGCTCGACAGCGACATCGTGACCTCGGCCGTGGTGCGGCGGACGACCGTCACGGAGGTGACGGTGCCGATCCGCACGCCTGCCATCCGGACGTCGTCGCCCGCCTGCAGCCGGGTCGCGTCGGTGAAGTCGGCCCGCACGGTGCGGTCGCCGCCGCCGGACTGCGAGATGGTCGCGAGCAGCACGCCGGTGGCGAGCACGGTGACCACGACGAACACCAGGCTCTTGATCAGCGTCGGCCACAGGGACTTGCGGTTCATCCGCCCGCCCCCGTCAGCTCGATCTGGGTCCCACGCAGGACCGGGCCGAGCAGCAGGCTGCCCCACTTCGGGAAGTCGGCGGGCGCGATGCCGAGGGTCGGGCCGACCAGTTCGGCGATGACCTGGTTCTCGGCCGGTGAGTTCACGACGCCGAGCCCGGAGCCGGCGGCGTCGGTGCCGGCGCTCGCGAGGTAGGACCGCACGGTGGGCGAGAGCGTCGCGAGGTCGATGCCCGCGGCCTTCACGGCCTCACCGGGCGTGGTGGCGGCGGGAGCGGTGGCCGCGGCGAGGGCGGTGCCCTGCACGCCGACCGGCGGGACGTAGGGACAGGACGGGCCGCCGGTGGGCACGGAGCCGTTCGGGCTGTCGACGCCGGGCACGTACTTGGCGGTCGGCGGGACCACCCGCAGCGTCACGCGCAGGCCGGGCGTCGACGTGCCGCCGCCCAGCGCCTGGTTCGCGACCGGGATGAAGTCGCGCAGCGCCGTGGCGATGCAGGGGAACTCGTCGGAGTACTTCGCGAGCACGTCGAGGGTCGGCAGGCTCTGCGCCGACAGCGCGATGATGTTCTGGCTGGTGGTGCCGACGAAACCCGTCGTGGTGTTGGAGAAGGTCGTCACTGTCGAGAACACGGTCGCGAGCTGGTTCTGCTGCTGCGCGATCGTCTGGCTCGTCGTCGTGAAGTCGTCGAGGGCCTGGACGAGGTCGGGCGCGGCGTTCGCGTAGGTGGTCGCCACGTCGGCGAAGGCGTCGAGGTCCGCCGCGAGCTGCGGGACCTTCGGGGTGAACTTCTTGAGGTAGTCGACGACCGTGCTGACGGTCGTGCCGAGTTCGGTGCCCCGGCCCTGCAGGGTCTGGGAGATGGTGCCGAGCACGGTGGCGAGCTGGGCCGGCTGCACGGCCTGCAGCAGCGGCAGCAACCGGTCGAACACCTGCTGGATCTCGACACCCTCGGCGGAGGTGTCCTGCCGGAGGGTGTCGCCGGACTTCAACGTCCCGCTGCCGGTGTCGCCCGTGGTCGGGTCGACGAGGCTCACGTACCGCTCGCCGAACAGCGTCTTGGGCAGCAGCCGGACCGTCGCGTTGCTCGGGACCTGCCCCGCGAGATCGGGGTTCAGCGACAGCTCGAGCCGCGCGCCGTCGCCGTTGCTGGTGACGCCCGTGACGACACCCAGTTCGATCCCGCGGACCTTGACGTCGGAGCCGGTCTGCAGCGAGGTGCCGATGTCGTCGACCAGTGCGGTGACCTTGATGTCGCTGCTGAACGCCCGGTTGTACACGGCGATCGACAGCGCGACGAGGGCGACGACCAGCACGAGGTACAGCAGACCCACGGTGGCGTTGCGCAGCGTCTTCGCGGGGAACATCAGCCGGCGATCCGCACGGTGGTGGACGTCCCCCACAGGGCGAGGGAGAGGAAGAAGTCGACGACGTTGACGGTGACGATCGCGGTGCGCACGGCACGGCCGACCGCGAGCCCGACGCCCGCGGGGCCGCCCGACGCCGTGTAGCCGTAGTAGCAGTGGATCAGGATGATGATCAGTGCGAAGACCAGCACCTTGAGGAACGACAGCAGGATGTCCTGGGGCGGCAGGAACAACGAGAAGTAGTGGTCGTAGGTGCCGGCCGACTGGCCGTAGAACGTCACCGTGACCACGCGCGAACCGAGGTACGAGGTCAGCAGGCCGACGGCGTAGAGCGGGATGACCGCGATCGTCCCGGCGATCACCCGGGCCGTCACCAGGTACGGCATGCTCCGCACGGCCATGACCTCGAGGGCGTCGATCTCCTCGTTGATCCGCATCGCCCCGAGCTGCGCCGTGAACCCGCAGCCGACGGTGGCCGACAGCGCGAGCGCCGCGACCAGCGGGGCGATCTCGCGGGTGTTGAAGTACGCCGAGATGAAGCCGGTGAGCGTGGACGTGCCGAGCTGGTCCAGCGCCGAGTAGCCCTGCAGCCCGACCACCGTGCCGGTGAACAGCGACAGGCTGACCATCACGCCGATCGTGCCGCCGATGACCGCGAGCGCACCCGACCCGAACCCGACCTCGGCGAGCAGCCGCAGTACCTCGCGCGGGTAGCGGCGCAGCGAGCGCGGGATCGACGCGATGGCCTGCAGGTGGAAGATCAGCTGGCTGCCGAGGTCGGCGAGGGTGCCGACGGGTCGGCGGATGACGCGGACGCCGGTGCGCCCGACGACGCCGGTGGGGGTTGCCATCGCGGTCAGACGCCCTTCGAGGGGAAGAGCTGGAGGTAGATGGTCGTGATGACGAGGTTCATGAAGAACAACAGGATGAAGGTGATGACGACCGACTGGTTCACCGCGTCACCGACCCCCTTCGGGCCCGGGCGCGGGTTCAGCCCGCGGTAGCTCGCGACGACCGCGGCGATGAACCCGAAGACCGCGGCCTTGATCTCGCCGACCCAGAGGTCGGACGGGCGGGCCAGCGCCGAGAAGCTCGCGAGGTAGGCGCCGGGCGTCCCGCCCTGGACGAGCACGTTGAAGACGTAGCCGCCGATGACGCCGACCACCGAGATCATCCCGTTGAACAGGATCGCGACGAGCACGCAGCCCCACACCCGCGGCACGACCAGCCGCTGGATCGGCGAGATGCCGAGCACCGCCATGGCGTCGATCTCGTCGCGGATGGTGCGCGCCCCGAGGTCGGCACAGATCGCGGTGCCGGCCGCGCCCGCGATCATCAGCGCGGTGACGATCGGGCTGGCCTGCTGGACGATCGCCAGCACGCTCGCGGCGCCGGTGAAGCTCTGCGCCCCGATCTGCACGGTGAGCTCGCCGAGCAGCAGCGCGATGACGGCGCCGAACGGGATCGCGATGAGGGCGGCGGGCAGGATCGAGACGCTGGTGATGAACCAGAACTGCTCCGCGAGCTCGCGCCACTGGAACGGCCGCTTGACCGAGAGCTTGACGACGTCCAGCGCGAGCGCGAACAGCCGTCCGATCTGCTGCAGACCGCGCACCGGCCACGGCGGCCGGCGGTAGTCCACCTGCCCCGGAGCGAGCCCCGGACGGGAAGGGGGCAGCGCCGACTGATCGACGTCGACGGCCACGCGGTGTCCTCCCCGACCGCGAGCGGACAGGAAAGGACCCCGCGGTGTGCCGACACGTTATGGACGCCTGCGACGGACGGCAAGGCGCCACCACGGTCCGTGACCGGATTGGTGCGTCCACTCGCGGACGGATGGTCTTGTTCGTATGGTGATACGAATCCCGACGACCACGACGGCACCGTCCGCCCCACGCCCCCCAGGTGTTCGGCCCCGTCGCCCGCAACGGAGCGGAGTACGTGCATGACAGACACGACGTCCCGAGGGGCCGCGGCGCCGGGCGAC
>CAXUNA010000123.1:0-9209 GCA_964252095.1 uncultured Jatrophihabitans sp.
GCCGCAGCCGCTCGACCTCCTCGTTGATCGAGGAGTCCTTCTCGATGTAGGTGTCCGTCTGTGGGATGTACGCCTCGGGCTGGTAGTAGTCGTAGTACGAGACGAAGTACTCGACCGCGTTGTCCGGGAACATCTCGCGCAGCTCGTTCGCCAGCTGGGCCGCGAGCGTCTTGTTCGGGGCCATGATCAGCGTGGGCCGCTGCAGCCGCTCGATCAGCCAGGCCGTCGTGGCCGACTTGCCGGTGCCCGTGGCGCCGAGCAGGACGATGTCCTCCTTGCCGTCGCGGATGCCCTTCTCCAGGGCGTCGAGCGCGGTCGGCTGGTCACCGGAGGGCTGGAACTCGGACTGGACGTCGAAGCGGCCGGTGGTGGGGACGATGTCGGACTCGACGCGCATGGCTCCAGGGTAGGAGCGCCCTCCGACAACGGGGGGCGATCTCGCGGACAGCGAGACCGGATCCGGCCCGGGACGCCGACACTGGGGTGATGATCCGGCGCCCGCTCACCACGCTGCGGCGGTTCCGGCAGCGGCGCCCGCTCACCGCGGCCGAGTACGCCTGGGCCGTGGAGGTGTTCGGGGCCACCCTCCCGGCGCGGGAGCGGATCCGGCTCAGCCCCGCCCTCGGGCCCCACCGGCGGGCGTTCACGTTCCCGGGACCGCGCGCGACCGTGACGATCCACCTCGGCCCCGCGGCGGCCGACCCGCTCGGCACCGACCCCACCCTGTTCGCCCACGAGCTGACCCACGTCTGGCAGATCCACCACGCCCGCCACCTCGGCCACTGGCTCGCCCGGGCCGTCGTCACCCAGGTCCGGTTCTCGCTCGGCCGCGACGTGTACGGCATCGGCGACGGCAGCGCGCCGTGGCGCAGCTACGGCCTCGAGCAGCAGGCGACGGTCGTCGAACGCTGGGTGGCCGACCGCGACGGTCCCGAGGGGCGCCGGCTGCAGCACCACCTGGACGACGACGTCCGGGCCGCCGGACCCGGCTGACCGCGTTCGTCGGCAGCCCACGGCAGTTCGTTCGCGTAACGAACTGGTCTCAGAGTCGCCGTTCGTGGGGACAGTCGTGCATCTGCGTGTGAAAGTGCGTCCGCGACTTACCGGCCGGCACCAAGAGGATCCGACATGACCAATCCCCCAGTCCCTGACGATTCCGACGGCCAGCAGGCTCACGACGCCGAGCCGGCGCCGTCTGAGACGCGCCGTCACCGTCAGAAGCGATCTATCCAGCGTCCTACGAGCATTCCCTGCCGCCGTCGAACGAAGCCGCACCGTCTTCGTTCCACGAATCAGCCCCTCCGCCACAGACCTTCTACGCGGGTACTGGCTACGCACCGACGCCACCAACCGGGAGAAAGAGCCACCGTGCCGCGTTCGCCATCGTGGCGGTCGTCGCGGCACTGATCGGCCTGGGTGCAGGGATCGGCATCGGAGTGGCGATCGAGGGTGGGAGCGACGAGCCCTCTGCGTCGGGAACGCCCTCGATGTCCCCCAGTTATGCAAGTCCCGCGTCCGAGGTGCCGACATCGGCCGACCCGACAACCGAAGCGGAGACACCCGAGGACACGCCACCTCCCTCGGCATCAGTCCTGGCGCTCGGCGCATCGCTGTCCCTGGAGTCGACCAACTCGACGTCGGGAGACACGGCGACAGCCGACGTCATCGTGTACGGCATCGAGGCACATGCGAGTTCGTCCGACGGATACGAGACGCCCAAGGGTCAGTACGTCAAAGTTGATGTCGGCACGACGGGTACGTCCACCGCGTCGTTCCCGTACAACGAGCTCGACTTCGTGCTCCAGGACGCCGCCGGCCAGATCTACCAGCCGACCTTCGCCTCCGGCTTCGACCCGACATACAACTCGGGCGACATCGCACAGGGACAATCCGTTCGAGGATTCATCCTCTTCGACATTCCCGCGGCTGCGACAGTGCAGCAGGTGAACTACCAAGTCCCATCGGGCGTTCTGGGGTCGTGGACGCTTCCTCGGTGACCGTCGACTGACGGGGGCAGCTCGGACCGAGGTGTCGCTGCCCGCCCGGCTACCCGCTCTCGGGCAGACCGACCAGCCGCAGCATGGCCGCGGTGAGGGCGTCGAGCAGGGCGGCCGTCTCGGCCTTGCGACGCCGGCGCGAGAAGTGCATGAACAGGTTCCGCTCCACCATCCAGCAGGCGATCTCGGCGGCGGCGCGTGAACCGCCGAGCGCGGCCAACTGCGGCAGGCCGCCGGGCTCGGCGTCGAACCGCTCGGCGATGGTGTCGGCGAACCGACCCATGATCGTGCGCCAGTGGTCCGTGCTCTCGTCGGCGTGCGCCGACCGCTCGGTCGCCGCGAGGAAGACCGCCCGGTGGGTCCGCCAGCCCTCCGACGCCGACTCGACCACGACCCGCAGGTACGTGCGCAGGTCGGGTTGCTCGCTCAGCGCGACGACGTCACGTTCGAACATCTCCGCCGACGCCCGCTCGATCAGCTGGTCGATGATCGCCCACTTGCTGTCGAAGTAGAAGTACAGGCTCGAGCGCGAGACGCCCGCGGCCTGCGCGACCCGGTCGAGCGTCAGCTCCGAGGACGGCTGGGCGCGCAGCAACGCCTCGGCGGCGTCGAGCAGTTGCTCGCGGCGCCGGTCGCCCTTGCGGGCCGACTCGTCGAAGCGACGGACGCGGGGAGCGGGGGCATCGGCCGTGGCGCCGCGCGCGGGTCGGGACATGCCCCGGACGCTACCCGGACGACGTCCGCCCGCGGCTCACATCCCGGACTCGACGATCTGCCGAGAATTCTCGACAGAACGTTGACTTTCGTTGAGCCGGGCCGCGACACTGCTCGTCACCCAGGTCACAGTCGATCGACGGAGGCACCATGACGACCGAGAGCATCGCGACCGAACCCGCCACCCGCCCCGTCGAGGACGTCCTCGGCGACCTGTTCGGAGGCGTGGTCCAGGACCCGTTCCCGCTCTACGACGAACTGCGCGAGACCGGCGACGGCGTGCACTTCTCGCCGTTGCTGCAGGCCCACTTCGTCACCCGGTACGCCGACGTCCGCCGCATCGCCAAGGACCACGCGACGTTCTCGAGCGACCTGTTCGACGTCACGCCCGCCGGCTTCCACGACCCGGCCGACCTCGAGCACCAGCGGTTCGTCGAGATCGCCTCGCGGTTGTTCATGTTCGCGGATCCGCCGGTGCACACGCGCATCCGCTCCACGTTCCGCACCGCGTTCACCCCCGACGCCGTCCACCGCTGGCGCCCGGCGGTCCTCGACGCGACCACGAGCCTGCTGGACGGGTTCCGGCCCGGCCAGGAGGTGGACATCATGCCGCGCCTGGCCGCCGACGTGCCGGTGGCCGTCATCGCCTCGATCCTCGGCGTGCCGCGGGAGGCGTGGGGCAGCTTCCGGGAGTGGTCGTTCGCGTACGCGTCGACGTTCGACCCGATGGTGCAGGGCGAACGACGTGACACCGCGATCCGCACCAGCCTGGTGCTGTTCGACTTCCTCGCGGAGATCGCGGCGGACCGGCGGGCCCACCCGACCGACGACCTCATCTCGACGATCGTGCACACGAGGACCGACGACGGCGACGTGCTCGGGGAGACCGAGCTGATCGCGCAGATCGCCCTGCTGCTGGTGGCGGGGAACGAGACGACGACCAACCTCATCGGCAACGGCGTCACGAACCTGCTCGACAACCCCGACGTGCGCGCCCGCCTCGCCGGCGACCCCTCCCTGCTGCCCCGGGCGGTCGAGGAGATGCTCCGGATCGACCCGCCGCTGCACCTGACCCTGCGGCTGCTGACGAAGGACGCCACCGTCGGCGACCAGCAGCTCCCCGCGGGCTCCCTGGTGGCGCCGTGCATCGCGGCGGCCAACAACGACCCGCGGACCTTCCCCGAACCGCACCGCTTCGACATCGACCGCGCCGAGAACAGCAAGCACCTCGCGTTCCTGCACGGCATCCACTTCTGCGTCGGCGCCGCCCTCGCCCGGCTCGAGGGGCAGGTGGTGTTCGAGGAACTGCTGCGTCGCTACCCCGAGCTGCGGGCCGGCACGGAAGCCGCGGTCCGGCGCACCCTCAACGCCGTGTCCCGCGGCTGGGAGCGGCGGCCGGTGCAGCTGTGAGCGGCATCGAGGTCACCGTCCACCCCGACCGGTGCATGGCGACCGGCGCGTGCCGCACCGTGGCCCCCGACGTCTTCGGCGAGGACGACCAGGGCTGGGTGCGGTTGCTCCTCCCCCGTCCCCCGGCCGACCGGTTGGCGGACGTGCTCGAGGCCGCCGACTCGTGTCCGCTCGCCGCGATCGACGTCGTCGAAGGGAACCAGAACTGATGCCCTGGGCAACAGTGCGCCACGACGGCGCGAACCGTCTCGGACTCGTCAGGGACGACGAGGTGTTGCTCGCCGATCCCGGTCGCAGCATGACCGATCTCGTCGCCGCGGGCCGCGACGCCATGACCGGGTACGCCGACGAGGTGCGTCGCGGCAGCACCACCGTCGTGCCGCTCGCCGAGGCGTCGCTCGCGGCGCCGGTCCCCGCGCCGCCGTCCATCCGTGACGCCCTCTGCTACCTCGAGCACATGCGGGGCTGCATGCGGGCGCTCGGCCGCAGCCCGGAGCTTCCCGAGGTGTGGCAGCAGATCCCCGCGTTCTACTTCGCGAACCCGGCCAACGTCTACGGCCCGTACGACGACGTCGCGATCGCCCCGGGTTCCTCGTGGTTCGACTTCGAACTCGAGATCGGCGCCGTGGTCGGGCCCGGCGGCCGTGACCTCGACGTCGCCGCGGCCCGGGAACGCATCGTCGGGTTCACGTTCTTCATCGACTGGTCCGCACGGGACCTGCAGCTCAAGGACCTCGCGCAGGGGCTCGGCCAGGCCAAGGGCAAGGACTCGGGCACCACCCTCGGCCCGTGGCTGGTCACCGCCGACGAACTCGGTGACCGCTGGCAGGACGGCATCCTGACCCTCGACGTCGCCGCGTCGGTGAACGGCGACCTCGTCGCCGAGGGTTCGACCGCCGACATGGACTGGAGTTTCGCCGAGGTCGTCTCGTACTGCTCGCGGGGCGTCGACGTCCGGCCCGGTGACGTCATCGGGTCCGGCACGGTCCCCGGCGGCTGCCTGCTGGAACACGTCACCGGCGGTGATCCCGCCTCGTTCGACCGCTGGCTGAAGCCGGGTGACGTCGTCACGCTGTCGGCTCCCGAACTCGGCCGCACCGAGCAGACGATCGTCCCCGGAGCACCGGTCCACCGGCTGCGTTCCGGCCACTGATGCCCGACTTCCCGACCCGACGAGGAGCAACGATGCCCATCCCGTACAGCAGGGGCCTGCACCAGGTGGCCGACCGGACCTGGGCCTGGCTCGCGCCCGACGGCAGCTGGGGGTGGAGCAACGCCGGCCTCGTCGAGGGCGACGGCGCGAGCTTCCTCGTCGACACCCTGTTCGACCTGCCGCTCACCGCGGAGATGCTCGCGGCCATGACGGAGGTGACCGACCGCAGCCCGATCACCGACGTACTCAACACCCACGCCAACGGCGACCACTGCTACGGCAACCAGTTGCTCCCGCCCGCCGCACGCATCCACGCCACCGAGGAGTGCCGCCACGAGATCCACGACGTGCCGCCCGAGGTGCTGCACCGGCTGACCACCGAGGACCTCGGCCCGGTGCTGACCCCCTACGCCCGCCGCATGTTCGGCGCGTTCGACTTCACCGGCATCACCCTGCGCGACCCTGACGTCGGGTTCGACACCGACACCACGGTCACCGTGGGCGGCCGCGACGTCCGGCTGGTCCCGCTCGGCCCGGCCCACACCGGTGGCGACGCGGTCGCGTACGTCCCCGACACCGGCGTCGTCTTCGCGGGCGACCTGCTGTTCGTGGGCGGCACCCCCGTCACCTGGTCCGGCGATCTCGCGGGCTGGATCGCGGCGTGCGACACCATGGCCGGCTGGCAGCCGGCGGTGGTCGTCCCGGGGCACGGTCCGGTCACCGACGTCGACGGGATCGGTGAGGTGCGCGGCTACCTCACGCACGTGCAGGACGAACTCGACCGGTCGGTGGCCGCCGGGTGGACGTGGCAGGAGGCCGCCGAGCGGATCGATCTCGGCCCTTACGCGCGCCTGCCCGACTCCGAACGGATCGTGATCTCCGCCTACAACGTGTACCGGCTCAAGGGGGTCGTGCAGCCGGAGTCGAGCGTCATGGACCTCGTGGTCGCCATGGCCGCGTGGCTGCGCAACCGGGCGGCGCTCAGCTCACGGGAGTGACGCCGGCGCGGCCGGCGGGCTCCGCCATCGAGGCGAGCAGGCCGAGTTTCTCGGCGCTCTCGCTGCCCTGGTCGGCGTAGTAGAGGACGAGCAGCAGGCCGTCGACCGGCAGCTTGTCGCGGTGCAGGTGCAGTGCGCCGACGACGGGGTGCTCGACCACCGCCGCGCCGCCTTCCAGGGTGCGGACGTCGTGGCGCCCCCACAGCTCGCGGAACCTCGCACTGGACAGGGCGAGCTCGCCGACCAGTTCGACGAACCGGGGGTCGTCGACGTCGTCGCCGATGGAGGCGCGGAAGGCCGCGACCATGCCGCCGGTCGAGCGCATCCAGTCCTGGTGGAACGCCTGTTCCTCCGGGTCGAGCAACAGCGAGCGCAGCCGGTTCTCCCCGGGCTGCAGCCGCGGGGACAGGGCCACCGCGAGCGGGTTCGAGGCCAGCACGTCGAACGCCCGCCCCTCCACGAACGCCGGGACCTGCACGCTCGCCAACAGGTGGTGCAACCGGTCCGGCACCCGCTCGGGCCGCCGGCGGCGCGCCGGCTTCGGCCGCGGGGTGGCGAGGCCGAGCAGGTACTCGTGCTCGAGTGCGTCGAGGTGCAGCACCCGGGCCAGTGACGCGAGGACCTGGGCCGACGGGTTCCGGTCACGGCCGCGCTCGAGGCGGAGGTAGTAGTCGGCGCTGATTCCCGCGAGCATCGCGACCTCCTCACGGCGCAGCCCCGGGACCCGGCGGTGGGGACCGGGCGGCAGACCGGCCTGCTCCGGCGTGACGAGCGCCCGCCTCGCCCGGAGGTACTCGCCGATCGGGTTGGCCCGGTCGTCTCCGCTCACGCCCCGAGCGTAGGGCGCGGCTCCGGTGTGGGAGGGGGTCCTGGCAGGACCCGGGACCAGCGGGAACTCCCCGCGCGCGGCGGGACGCTCCGAGACTCGGAGCCATGGACATCACGCACCGCACCGTCTTCATCGCCGGGGGCACCTCGGGCATCGGGCTCGAGCTCGCGCGCCGGTTCCGCTCCGCCGGGAGCACCGTCGTGGTCGGCGGCCGGAACACCGACCGGGCCGAGGCCGACGGCTTCGCGACCGTGGGCATCGACGTCACGGACGGCGCCGGCGTCGAACGCGCCCGCGACACCGTGCTCGCCGGGTTCCCGGAGCTCGACACGATCGTGACGATGTCCGGGGTGATGCTGCTCGAGGACCTCCGCGACCCCGCGCACTTCGCCGCCGCCGAGACCACCGTCGACACCAACCTGCTCGGGACCATCCGCGTGGTCGACGCGTTCACCCCGCACCTGCTCGCGCGGGGCGGGGGCACGATCGTCACCGTGACCTCGGGCATCGGGTTCCTTCCGTTCCCGCCGATGGCGACCTACGCCGCCTCCAAGGCCGGCGTGCACGCCTACAGCGAGGCGCTGCGGGCCCAGCTGGCCGGCACGGGCGTCGAGGTCACCGAACTCGTCCCGCCGGCCGTCGCCACCACGCCCGACGGTGCACGGAGCAACCCGGCCGCGCTCGCGCTGGACGCTTTCGCCACCGAGGTCATGCAGCTGCTCGCCATCGACCCGACGCCGCACGAGATCCTCGTCGAGGGCGTGCTCATGCACCGCTGGGCCGAGCGGGACGGGACCTACGACGACCTCGTCGCCCGCCGCTCACAGGCGCTCTCGATGCTGCCGACCCGCCGCTAGGAGAGCAGCGCTCCGACGACGACCGCAGCCGCCGTCAGCGCCACGGTCCCGACGAGGAACACCAGGTCGGAGCGGGTGAAAGTGGAACGGCGCGCGAAGGTGCGGTCGGGCCGTGACCCGAAGCCGCGGGCGTCCATCGCGAGCGCGAGCCGGGTCGCGCGCCGGATCGCCGCGACCAGCACGGCGAACAGCAACCCGGCCTGGATCCGCACGGCCGCGACCGGGTTCGAGCCGGCGTCGATCCCCCGCGCCCGGCGGGCCCGCCGCAGCGAGACCCACTCCTCCCCCAGCAACGGCAGCAGCCGGAAGGCCGCGAGCGCGCCGTAGGCGAACCGCGCCGGCGCACGGAGTTTCTGCACGAGGGCGTCGGCGAGGTCGACCGGCTCGGTGGACAGCACCAGCAGCAGACCCGGCAGCGCGATCGCGAGCAGCCGGGCGGCCACGCCCGGAACGGCGTCGAACGAGCCGGACGCGACGACGTTGGCCAGCGCGACACCGGCCAGTCCGAGCACGAAAGGCCAGCCGTAGCGCAGGATCGTCGGCGGCCCGATGCCGAGCGCGAACAACGCGAGCGCCTCGCCGATCAGCAGCACGACGGCGGTGGGCACGTCACCGGTGATCAGCACCGGCAACGACGGCAGCAGCAGGGCGACGATCTTCGAGACCGGGTTGAGCCGGGCGGCGCGGGTCGGCGCGATGACCGTGACGAACAGACTCATGCGGCTCGGACCGGCGCCGTCCCGAGCGAGAGCACGCCCGCAGCCATCGTCGCCCGGCGGTCGGCCAGCGCCTCGACCAGGGCGACGTCGTGGCTGACCACCAGCAGCCCGGTGCCGGCGTCCCGGACACCCGCGAGCAGGTCGAGCAGTGAGGCCCAGGTGGCGGCGTCCTGACCGAACGTGGGTTCGTCGAGCACCAGCAGCGGCGGGGCGACCGCGAGCGCCGTGGCCACCGAGAGCCGGCGCTGCTCGCCGCCGGACAGCGTGAACGGGTTGGCCGCCGCGAGCCGGGTCAGCCGCAACCGCTCGAGCAGCTCGTCGGCCCGCGCGCCCGCCCGTTCGGCCGACCAGCCCAGCCGTCGCGGGGCGAGCAGCAACTCGTCGCGCACCGACCGGGTGACGAACTGGTGCTCCGGTTGCTGGAAGACCGTCCCGACCGTCGCCGCGAGCGCCCGGGCCCGCAGCTTCGCGAGCTCGCGGTTGTCGGCGAGCCGCCGGGCCGAGCCCGTGCTCGGGCGCACGAGCCCGGCGG
>CAXUNA010000124.1:0-9201 GCA_964252095.1 uncultured Jatrophihabitans sp.
GTGTCAGGCCACGGGGACAGGGGGTGCGTCGAGCAGCGCGCGGTCGCCGTCGAGTCCGCTCGCGAGCGCGGTGCGGACGTCGTCGTGGGGAGCCCCGAGGCGCACGGCGCCGACCTCGTCCAGGCGGCGGTGGTGCTCCACCCCGAGGTCGAACTCCAGCGCGCCCAGGTACTCCGCGAGGTGCGCGACCGTGCGGGGACCGACGACGGGGATCAACGCGCTCGGCGAGAGCGCGGCGCGACGACGCAGCCAGGCGAGAGACACCTGGACGGGGCTCGTGCCGAGGTCGCGGGCGACGTCGAGCACGGCGTCCACCACGGCCGTCCGTCGCGCGTCGGCCTCGACGTCGGCGCCGCGGGCGCTGAGCCGGCCGCTCGCTCCCTCCCGGTACTTGCCGGTGAGCAGCCCGCCCGCCAGCGGGGAGTAGAGCAGGACGCCGAGCCCGTGTGCCTCCGCCATCGGCAGCAGTTCACGGTCCGCGGAACGGGCCGCCAGGCTGTACTCGGTCTCGACCGCGACCAGCGGTGCGAGGCCGCGCAGTTCGGCGCGGACGGCCCCGCCGGCCACCCGCCACGCCGGGAAGTTCGACAGTCCGCCGTGCAGGAGCTTCCCGGCGGCGACGAGATCGTCGAAGGCGGCGAGGATCTCGTCGATCGGGGTGGTGCCGTCGGGGAAGTGCGGCATGAACACGTCGACGTGGTCGGTACCGAGGCGCCGCAGGCTCGCCTCGAGGGAGCGGACCATGTTCTTGCGGCTGTTGCCGGTCGTGCCGGGCCGCGCGTCGTGGGCGCGGGTGCCGCTGTACTTGGTGACCACCACGAAGTCGTCCCGGTCGCGACCGAGGAACCCGCCGAGCAACGTCTCGGCCTCGCCGTCCTGGTAGATGTTCGACGAGTCGAACGTGGTGCCGCCGGCCGCGACGTAGGCGTCGAAGATCTCCCGTGCGCCGTCTCGGCCGGCGCCGGTGCCGGAACTGCCGAAGTTCGCGGTGCCGAGTGCGTACTCGGACACCCGCAGACCCGTGTGACGGCTGAGTGTCTGGTAGCGCATGGCGACTCCTCGGGAACGGTGCAGCGGGCTAGGCTCGCTCCACGCTACCAAGAAAAACGAGGGGTCGTTCTCTTTATGCCGAAGGTCGCCCAGGCACATCTCGACGCGCGCCGTCAGCAGATCGTCGACGCCGCCCGCGCGCGGTTCGCCAGCCAGGGGTTCGCGCGGACCTCGATGTCCGACATCGTCGACGAATCCGGGCTCTCCACCGGGGCGATCTACCGCTACTTCACGAGCAAGGACGACATCGTCGTCGCCGTGTGCGAGCAGGGTCGGGAGGCGTTGCCGAACGCGCTCACGGCCGCCGGGGTCCGTCGCTTCCTCGAGAACGTGCGGGTCATGGCACGCGAGCGCGACCATGCCCGTCTCACCGCGCAGATCATCGCCGAGGCCGCGCTCAACCCGGCGTTGGCCGACATCGTGGACCAGCAGTTGGCGGTGCTCCGTGCGGCCGTGGCCGCGCTGCTGCCCGAGCGCCGGCCGGCCGACGCAGCCCGCATCGCGGAGGCGTTCGTTGCACTGGGCAGCGGTTACTCCCAGCAGCTCGCCGTCCGCGGTGACCTCGACCCGGCGCCGTTCGCGCGGGCCATGATGGCGGTCCTCGGCTCGTAGCTCCCAGCCGGGAGGCCCTCAGCCGGCGAGCCGCCCGCGCAGGTCGATCGAGATCTGCGCCGCGTCGAGGTTGGCGAGCGCGTACTCGAGCACGTCGGCGTCGAAGGTCCCGTTGTCGCGGGCGTCGAGCAACGCCGCGCGTTGGGCCCCGATCACGGCGAGCCGATGGTCGCGGGCGACCGCGAACGACTCGGGGGTGGCGTCGTACTCGGGGTGCGCCGGCTCGGGAACGGTCTCCGCGCTGGTGCGCAACAGGTCCATCAGCCGCTCGCGTTCGGCCGTGGTCCGCTCCGCCGTCGCGGCCGGGTCGACCGCCGGGGTGATGAGCTTCAGCAGCGGGCCGATCGTGCCGCCCTGCACGAGCAACGACATGGCCGCGACCCCGAAGGCGACGAGGACGAGGACCGAACGCTGCGGGGTGTCGTCGGGAAGCGTCTGCGCCGCGGCGACCGTCACCGCGCCACGCATACCGGCCCACACCACGGTCGTGCCCTCGCGCCACCCGAGCGGCTGCCGCAGGAAGTAGTCGATGCTCGCGAGGGCCTGGGTGATCCGGCGCGCGAACCGGTCGAGGTCGCGCTCGGAGCGTTTCGGTCCCCGACGCGCGTTCATCTCCTCGAGCGTCTGCTGTTTCCCCTCGGCGGTCCTCATCCGCTCGCCCATCTCCTGCACCCGGGGCTGCGCCTCCGCACCGCGTCGGGAGCGGAAGGCGAGGTAGCCGAGCAGCGGTCCGACGAACGCCGCGCGCACCCCGAGGGTGACGCCGAGGGCGCCGAGCGCGATGAGCAGCGCCGGACCGACCCCGGCGTGGTCGGTCTCGACCCGCGTCACGATCGACTTGATCTGCACGCCCATCGTGAGGAAGACCGCGCCCTCGAGGACGAGCTCGACCGTGCGCCAGTTCTGTCCGTCCGACAACCGGTTCTGCGGGGACAGGTCGCGCGGCGCGCGGACGCCGGTCACGAGGCCCGCGACGACAGCCGCGACCAACCCGGACGCCCCGAGCAGGCTGGTGGGGACGGAGGCGAGGAAGGGGACCGCGAACCCGATGACGGTGTTGACGGTCGGGTCCGGCACACGCTTGCGTACCGCGAGGGTCAGCCACCCGATCACCCCGCCGATCGCCACCGCCACCGCGACCGCGTAGGCGAACGAGCCGACCGCGTGCCAGAACGAGAACGTCGCGGCGGTGGCGACGATCGCGGTCCGCAGCAGGACCAGCGCGGTGGCGTCGTTGAGCAGGCTCTCGCCGTCGAGGATGGCGACGACGCGTTGGGACACCGAGGTCTGTTTGATGATCGAGGTCGCCACCGCGTCGGTGGGGCTGACCAGCGCGCCGAGTGCGACGCCCCACGCGAACCCGAGGTCGGGGACGACGACCATGAAGAACAGGCCCAGCAGCAGTGCGCTGCCGATGACGAGCAGGACCGACAGTCCGCTGATCGCGCCGAACTCCCGCCGGAAGTTCATCGCCGGCATCGACACCGCCGACGAGTACAGCAGCGGCGGCAGGACGCCCTCGATGATCCACTCGGGCTCGATGTGGGTGGAGGCGAACACCGGCAGGAAGCTCGCCCCGACGCCGATCGCCACCAGCACCAGCGGCGCCGCGATGCCCAGCCGTGGCCCGACGACGGCGGCGGCGGCGATCACCACGAACGCGCTGACCAGGACGACGAGGACTTCGGTCACCCCAGCAGCCTGTCAGCACCAGGTCGAGGCCCGGCAACGCGTCCGGACCGGCACGGTGACCGTGTCCCACCGGCGTGTCAGGCCCCGATCTCCCGGACGGTGGCGGTGAACTCCTCGTCGCCCGCCGCGAGCGGTTCGCGGACCCGGGGCAGCGGCACGCCGGCACCGGCGAGCAGGCGGATCCGGATCAGGTCGACCACGGCCGCGAGTTGGCTGACGGTCGACACGCGGGTCGTCCTCCTCGAGTCACGGTGTCAGGCGGTCACCCCAGCGATGCGCTCGCTGCGCGCAGGTCCTCGAGCGCCGCGAGGGCGTGCGGGGCGAGGGTGTCGTCCGGGTCGCGGTCGCCCTCGGACCAGGTGGCGTAGCCGCGCTTGAACGCGAGCAGACCGAGCTCCGCGGCGAGGTGGGCGGTGGGGTCGGGGACGCCGCGGGCGACGAGCGCGTCGCTCATGGCCACGGCGAGACCGACGCTCTTGAGCGCGTCCCGCTCCTGCAGTTCGGTGCTCGCGGCGACCGCCGCCTTCAGCCGCGGACCGAGCGTGCGGTTCATCGGACCCATCTCCGACGACGCCCGCTCGAGGCCGGCGGCGACCGCCTGCAGGGGGGTGGCGTCCGCCGGTGCCTCGGTGATGCCGTCGGCGAGCAACCGGCTCAGGGCCTCCTGGCCCGCCACGAGCAGCTCGCGCTTGTCCGGGAAGTGCCGGAAGAAGGTGCTCTTGGTGACGCCTGCCCGCTCGGCGATCTGCGCGACCGTCGTGGCGTCGTAGCCCTGCTCGGCGTACAGGTCGACGGCGGCGAGCACGAGCCGCTCCCGCGCACCGGGTTCCCACCGAGCCATGCCCGCATCCTAGTGACGGGACAGTTGTCCCGTCACTCTGCTAGCGTGACGGGACACAAGTCCCATCACTGTCAGGAGTCATCACATGCAGGTCTTCGTCACCGGTGGCACCGGCCTGATCGGGTCGGCCGTCGTGGCCGAGCTGGTCGGTCACGGCCACTCCGTCCACGCCCTCACCCGTTCCGACGCCTCCGCCGCGACGGCCCGCGCCGCGGGCGCCGAGCCGGTGCGCGGGAGCCTCACCGATCTCGACGTGCTGCGTGCGGCTGCCGCCGAGGCCGACGGCGTCGTCCACCTGGCGTTCAGCAACGACTTCAGCTCACCCGACGCCCTGGCCGGGGCCATCGCGGAGGAGACGGCCGCGTTGACGACGCTCGGGGAGGCGCTGACCGGCTCGGACCGCCCGCTCGTCACCGTCTCGGGCACGCCGTGGATCCCGGGCCGCGCCTCGACCGAGACCGACCCGCTGCCCACCGACGGCCCGGTCGGCGGCCGGGGACGCACGGTGAACGCGATCCTGGCCCTGGCGTCGCAGGGGGTCAGGAGCACGTCGATCCGGCTGCCGCGCACGGTGCACCACCACGGCGACGGCGGGTTCGCCGGCCTGCTCACCGGCATCGCACGGCAGTCCGGGGTCTCGGGTTACATCGGCGACGGCAGCCAGCGTTGGCCCGCCGTGCACGCCCTCGACGCCGCGGTGCTGTTCCGGCTCGCGCTCGAGTCGGCGCCGGCGGGGACGGCGTGGCAAGCCGTCGCCGACGACGGTGACGCGGTGCGCCACATAGCGGCCGTCATCGGCCGGCGGCTCGGCCTGCCGGTGGAGTCGGTGCCCGAGGAGACCTACGGCCCGCTCGGCCCGGTGTTCGCCATGGACCAGCCGGCGTCGAGCGACCACACCCGCGCGACGTACGGGTGGACGCCGACCCACCCGAAGCTGCTGGCGGACCTCGAGAACATCGAGCCCTGAGTCCCCGCGCAGGTGGACCGCTCCGTGATCCCGCGGTCTCCCGGCGTGTGGCGCGGACCTCGTCGAGATCCCGCCGGGGTCAGTGGGTGACCGCGACCTCGTAGCTCCAGACCTCGCTGTGCACGCCGACCGGGCGCGGCGCCTCGCCACCGGAACGCTCGCTCTCGGAGCGGTGCCCGTGGGCGAACGCGGGGGAGGACGTCCAGGCGTTGAAGGCGTCCTCGTCGCGCCAGCGGGTGACGACCAGCCACTGCTGACGGCCGTCGACCGGCTTGAGCAGCTCGAATCCCTCGAAGCCGTCGGCGTCGTCCACCGCACCCGCCCGTGCTGCGAAGCGGTGGGCGAGCTCGTCGCCGCTGTCGGACTGCACGGTGATGGCGTTGATCTTGATGACGGTCACCGGCCCGATGATGCCAGCGTCAACTGTCCGCGGGGTGTGGCGGCTACGGGGTCGGGCCGTCGGCCCCGTAGTACGCGATCTTGTCGTCGAGCACGGCGAGCGCGCGCTGCGTGGCGTCCTGGCGGGCGAGCAGTTCGTCCCGTCGCCGCCGCAGGAACTCGACCCGGTCGGCGGGCTCCGACTCGTCGGTGCGCAGCAGCTGCGTGAAACTGCGCAGGTCGGCGATCCCGAGCCCGGCGTCGCGCAGGCAGGTGAGCAGCGCGACCCACGCCAGGTCGTTCTCGGTGTACCGGCGGCGTCCGCTCACGGTGCGGTCGACCGGTCCGACCAGCCCCTCGCGCTCGTAGTACCGCAGCGTGTCGAGGGTCAGTCCGGTGCGGTCCGCCGCTTCGTGGGGCGTGAACGTCGCCCGCGTGTCCGGTGCGCTCATCGCGCCATCGTGGCACGCCCGAGGGCCACGGCGATCTGGTCGAGCTCACCGGCGGTCAACGGCGGCGCCGTCAGGGTCCCGACGGTGTCGACCACCTGTTCCGCCGTGCGGAAACCCGGCACGACGACGGCGTCGGGTTCCGTCGCGAGGACCCACGCGATGGCGCCCTGGGCGAGCGTGCGGCCGTGGGCGGTGAGGACGTCACGGACGTCGGTGAGCCGCCGCCACGCCTCGGGTGCCGGCACGCCGTCCGCGAACCAGGTCAGCCACTCCGGCTGCGTCCGGCGGACGTCGCCCTCGGGCAGCCGGGTGTTCGGCGTGTGCCGGCCGCCCAGCAGTCCCATGGCGAGGGGGGACCGCGCCAGGACGGCGAGGTCGTGGGCGTGGGCGAGCTCGATGGACGCCGCCGGCCCGTCGAGAACGTTGCACTGTGCCTGCAGCACGGCGCAGTGCTCGCCGTCGACGAAGGGTGCGAGCTGGTCGGGGAAGTCGGTGCTGACGCCGTACCACCGGATCGTGCCTGCGGCGACGAGGTCCTCGAGCACCGGGACGAGTTCCGCCGCCTGCGCCGCGGGGATGACGGAGGCGTGCAGCTGGTAGAAGTCGACGTGGTCCCGGCGCAGTCGGCGCAACGACGCGTGCAGCGCCCCGCGCACGTAGTCCGCGGAGGTGTCGGCCGTACCGAGCAGTTCCCGGCTGTCCTCGTCGAAGGTGTTGCCGAACTTCGTCGCGACCAGGACGTCGGGGTGGCCGGCCAGCGCCTCACCGAGCAGTCGCTCGGCGTGGCCCGCGCCGTAGACGTCGGCGCTGTCGAACAACGTCACGCCGTGCTCGAGGGCGACCGCGATCGCGCGCCGCGACTGGTCGTCGTCGACGCCGGTGTACCCGAGGCCCTGACCGTCACGGGACATCGCGCCGCCGATCGGCCAGGTCCCGAGGCCGATCGCCGACGTCGTGAGGTCGGAGCGGCCGAGTCGGCGGGTGGGTGGGTGCGTCGTCGTCATGGGGACCAGCCTGCGACCTGGAGCGCGCACCAGGTCAAGTCCCGCGGGTGTCCCGGCGGATCGGGTGGCCGTCCGGGATCTCGACCAGGACGATGCGGACGTCGTCGGGCCCGGCGATCCAGCACTCGCGCAGGCCCCAGGGCTCGAGCGTGGGCGCCTGCAGGACGCGCACGCCGAGCTCGGCGAGCCGGGCGTGCTCGGCCCCCACGTCGCGGACCTGCAGCCAGATGCGCGCGTCGCCGAGCCCGAGCCCTTCCCCGGCCCCGGAGATCTCCAGCAGGCCGCCACCGCCGAGGAAGAACACCAGCCCGGGCGCGGCGGGGTCGCCGAACTCGCGCGCGACGGCGAGGCCGAGGGTGTCGCGGTAGAAGCGGTGCGACGCCTCACGATCCGAGGCGCGCAGCAGGATCCGGCTGGTGAGGACGTCCATCAGCCGGGTTGCGCGATCTGCAGCCGGTTGCCGTCGGGGTCGACGATCCACGTCGACCGCACGGTTCCCTCCACCACCGCGACCGGCTCGTGGTCCACGGCGCGGTCGACCAGCCCTGCGACCCGCTCGTCGAGATCGTCGAGATCGTCGACCAGCAACGTCGCGATCGAGTGGCCGGCCCGCGCACGGTCGACGACGACGTACAGCCAGCCGCCGGTCGTCAGCTGCCAGGCCGCCTCGTCGTCGTTCGGCAGCATGGACGGCGCTGCACCCAACAGCCGTTGGTAGAACTCGACCGCGTCGTCACGCCGGCGTACCGCGATGCCTGCGAACACCTCGGTGACCGGCATGCCCGACAGGGTAGGCGTACCAGGGCCGGCACTAGCGTCGTCCGGGTGATGCTGCCGGGTGCCGACGCCGCCGGCGCCGAGCTCCCGGTGCGTGAGGTGCTGCCGGACGTCGTCGCCGCGGTGCGCGAGCGGGGCACGGCGGTGCTGGTGGCGCCGCCGGGCTCGGGCAAGACCTCGTTGCTGCCACTCGCGCTCGCCGATGCCGTCGACGGCCGGGTCCTGGTCGCCGAACCGCGCCGGCTCGCGACCCGGGTCGCCGCCAACCGGCTGGCGTCGTTGATCGGCGAGAAGCCCGGCGGGCGCGTGGGTTTCGCGATGCGCGGCGAGCGGGTCGGCGGGGTGGACACGCGCGTCGAGGTCGTCACCACCGGCCTGTTGGTGCAGCGGCTGCAACGCGATCCCGACCTGCCGGGCGTCGGCGCGGTGGTGATCGACGAGTGCCACGAGCGCCACCTCGACGCCGACCTGGCGCTCGCGTTCGGCGTCGACGTGCGGGCGAACCTGCGCGAGGACCTGGTGCTGGTGGCGACCTCGGCCACTGCGGACACCCTCGCCATGGCACGGGTCCTGGGTGACGACGGCGGCCCGGCGCCGGCGATCACGAGCCGGACGGCCTCCTACGGCGTCGACATCGTCTGGGCGCCACCCGCCCGGCCACTGCCACTGTTGCCCGGTGCACGGATCGACCCGCGGATGCTCGACCACGTCGGTGATGTCGTGCAACGTGCGCTGACCGAGACCGACGGTGACGTGCTGGTCTTCGTCCCGGGAGAACGCGAGATCGAGGCCGTCGCCCGACGGGTGCGGGGCGACGTCGACGTGCTCCCGTTGTTCGGTCGGCAGTCCGCGGCTGCGCAGGACCACGCGCTGCGGGCGGGGAGTCGTCGCCGGGTGGTGGTGTCCTCGGCGGTCGCGGAGAGCTCGCTGACCGTGCCGGGCGTCCGGGTCGTGGTCGACGCGGGGTTCGCCCGCGCGCCGCGGATCGACCACGCGCGGGGACTCGGCGCGCTCGTCACGACGCGCGTGTCCAAGGCGTCCGCCGACCAGCGCGCGGGCCGCGCCGGCCGCGAGGCCCCCGGCGTCGTCTACCGCTGCTGGTCGCAGGCCGAGCACGTCCATCTCGACGACCACACCGTTCCGGAGATCGCCGCCGCCGACCTCGCCGGTTTCGCGCTCGCGGTCGCGGCGACGAGCACGGCCTTCGTCGAGCTCACGCCCGGCGAGAACGCCTCCGAGGACGACATCCTCGCGTTCGCCAAGGACCACCTCGCCGGATACATGCGGCCCGTCGCCGTCGAGATCACCGCGAGCCTGCGCGGAGAACGTGGTGCCGTTCGGGCTGTCGAACGCGAACGCGTACGCATGCGGCACGCCTTCGGGCGCGGCGCGGAACGCGAGCGTCTTCCACGCGGGCGTTTCCCAGAC
>CAXUNA010000125.1:0-5741 GCA_964252095.1 uncultured Jatrophihabitans sp.
GCCGACGTCGTCGTGCAGGACGGCGGTTTCACCGTGGTCGCCCCCGGCACCGTCACGGCCGTCGCCTGGTTCTGACGCGCGCGCTCGCACACGCCCCGGACACGACACCTCCGATGTGCGCGAGTGGCGACCTCTCCCCGTGAGTGGCGAGAAAAAGGTCGCCACTCGCGGGGAAAAATCGCCACTCGCGGTCCGGGGCAGAGGCGTTCAGTCCTCCGGCGGGGCTTCCTTGAGACCGCCCGCGATGAGGTCCATCACCGACGAGTCGGTGAGCGTGGTGACGTCGCCCATCTCGCGGTGCTCGGCGACGTCACGCAGCAGCCGCCGCATGATCTTGCCGCTGCGGGTCTTCGGCAGCTCCTGCACCACCATCACCTGACGCGGCTTGGCGATGGCGCCGATCTCGGTGCCGACGTGGTTGCGCAGCTCCTTGATCAGCGCCTCGGCCGCGGCCTCGTCGCCCTCCTCCGCGGCCTTGGCGGCGTCGCCGCGCAGGATGACGAACGCGACAATGGCCTGACCGGTGGTGGGGTCGTTCGCGCCGACCACCGCGGCCTCGGCGACCTTCGGGTGCGAGACCAGGGCCGACTCGACCTCGGTGGTCGAGATCCGGTGGCCCGACACGTTCATGACGTCGTCGACCCGGCCGAGCAGCCAGAGGTCGCCGTCGTCGTCCTTCTTCGCCCCGTCACCGGCGAAGTAGAAACCCTGCTCGGCGAACCGGGACCAGTACGTCTCCTGGAAGCGTTCCGGGTCGCCCCAGATCCCGCGGGCCATCGACGGCCACGGCTCGGTGAGCACGAGCAGGCCGCCGCTGCCGTCGGGCACCGGCTGTCCCTTGTCGTCGACGACCTCGGCGCCGATGCCCGGCAACGCCGTCATGGCCGAACCCGGCTTGGTGTGCGTGACGCCCGGCAGCGGCGCGATCATCATCGCGCCGGTCTCGGTCTGCCACCAGGTGTCGACGATCGGCGCCGTGTCGCCGCCGATGACGCGGCGGTACCACATCCACGCCTCGGGGTTGATCGGTTCACCGACGCTGCCGAGCACCCGCAACGAGGACAGGTCGTGTTCGGCGGGGATCTCCTCGCCCCACTTCATGAAGGTGCGGATCGCGGTCGGGGCGCAGTAGAGGATCGACACCTTGTACTTCTCGACGATGTCCCACCAGCGTCCCTTGTCGGGGGTGTCGGGCGTGCCCTCGTACATCACGGTCGTGGCGCCGTTCGCGAGCGGGCCGTAGACGATGTAGCTGTGGCCGGTGATCCAGCCGACGTCGGCCGCACACCAGTAGACGTCGGTCTCGGCCTTGAGGTCGAAGACCGCCCAGTGCGTGTAGGCCGCCTGGGTGAGGTAGCCGCCGGTGGTGTGGAAGATCCCCTTGGGTTTCCCGGTGGTTCCCGACGTGTAGAGGATGAACAGCGGGTGCTCGGCGGGCATCGGCTGCGGCGTGTGCTCCGGTGACGCCTTCTCCAGCGCCTCGTGCCACCAGACGTCACGGCCGTCGGTCCACGCGACGTCGTTCCCGCCGCGCTTGACCACCATCACGCTGGTCACCGACGTCTCACCGCGGTCCAACGCGTCGTCGACGGCGGGCTTGAGCGCGAAGACCGAGCCGCGGCGGTAGCCACCGTCGGCGGTGATGACGACCTTGGCCTTCGCGTCGTCGATCCGGTCGTACAGCGCCTGCGCGGAGAAGCCGCCGAAGATGACCGAGTGCGGGGCGCCGAGGCGGGCGCACGCGAGGAACGCCACGACGGCCTCGGGGATCATCGGCAGGTAGATCGCGACCCGGTCGCCCTGCTCCACGCCGAGTTCGGCGAGGGCGTTCGCAGCGCGCGAGACCTCCTCCTGCAGCTCGGCGTAGGTGATCGTGCGGGTGTCGCCGGGCTCGCCCTCCCAGTGGATGGCGACGCGGTCACCGAGGCCGTTCTCGACGTGCCGGTCGACGCAGTTGTAGGCGACGTTGAGCTCGCCGCCGTCGAACCACTTCGCGTCCGGCACCTCCCAGGACAGCGCGGTGTCCCACTCCTTGCCCCACGAGAGCCGCCTGGCCTGTTCCTCCCAGAACGCGATCCGGTCCTCCCGCGCGGCCTCGTACGCGTCGGCCGTGACGTTGGCGTTCGCCGCGAGTTCCTCCGGCGGGGCGAACCGCCGGGTCTCGTGCAGCAGGTTGGACAGGCCTTCGTTGGTCTCGCTCACGGGTGCGGCTCCTCGGTTGTTCGACGGCTCAGTCGACAGACGCCCCCGATCTTGCCGCACCCACCGGACTCGGGAACCGGCCGTTCGGCGAGAACCCGGCCGGTACCCGCCGTCAGACGCGCGGTGCGGTCGCCGGGACGAAGGACCAGCGCCCGCCCTTCGACCGGTTGCGCCAGTAGGTGGTGGCGACGGTCTGCCCCGACCACGTGGCGTCGACGCGGAGATCGACGAACTTGTCGTGGTCGAGGTCGACCATGCTCAGTCGATAGCTGTCGACGTCGTCGCCCGCGGGAGTGTGCGACGCGGCGACCAGTGTCTGCGTCGCCCCGGTCAGCCCGTCGACCACGACGGCCTCCGGCGCCAGCCAGGGTGACGCCACGTTGGTCAGCAGGATGTCGACGCCGCGGCCGTGGTTCAGGTCCGCGAACTGGACCTCGGGGAACCACTCCGACGACAGCGAGGTCAGGGGCGTGAACGTGGCGCCGCGGACCCGTAACGCCACGAAACCGCTCCCCTGATCGGTCTGCTCCCAGAGGTCGCCCCAGCCGTCGCCGTCGAAGTCCTGGCTGTGGATGCCGCTCGGTTCGTACTGCGCCGACGACGTCCCGGTCCGGTACTTCGCCGCGCCGCTGACGAGGCTGAAGACCTGGATGCGCGCGCCGTCACCGTCCGGGGGTGCGGAGAAGAACCCGACGGCCAGTCGGTTCAAGGCGGGCGACGGACCGGTGAGCACCGTGCCGAGGTCCGGGCACTCGGCGACCTCGCCACGCACCGGGAGCTTGACGAGGACCGGCGCGGCCTGACGTCCGCCCCGCGATCCCGCGCTGACCCGCGCGACGCAGCGCGCCTCGCGGTAATGGCCCAGGTAGCCCAGGTCGATCCGGTCGGGCCGGCCGTCGCCGGTGACGTCGCCGTGGATCGTGCCGTACGGGGACGGGGTGAAGACCGGCGCGGCCACGGCCGGGGCGATGCCCAGGACGCAGATCGCGGCGGTCGCGACCGCGCAGGCGGCAAGCAGGTGACGCAGGGGGTGTCGGCGCATGGGGCACGTCCGGTCTCGTCGTGATGTGGGAGTCCCGTACGTTCCCGTGTCCGGCTCGCCGTGCCAAGCCTCGTCGACGCGACTCTCGCGGATCGACGTACGGGCCGCTGCGCAGGGTGCCCGCTGTGTCGCGAACGTCCGACGCCCACGGCGCCGCGCGCGATCTCCGAGACCGTCGACGCGGTCTCAGCGCGGGATGCCGGGTGCGGCGCGGGCACTGCGGACGACCCAGAGCCACGCCGGGTGGGTCCGCGCCGCGTCGTCGAGCCGCACGCACACCCCGACCTCCGGCGCGGCCACGGCGTACACCTGCTGCGCGACGTCGTCGGTGAGCAGGTGCTCGAAGTGGAACGAGCCCTCGAACGCGCACCACGCCACGACCGCACCGAGGTC
Source organism: uncultured Jatrophihabitans sp. (assembly GCA_964252095.1). GTDB lineage: Bacteria > Actinomycetota > Actinomycetes > Mycobacteriales > Jatrophihabitantaceae > CAXUNA01. The sequence continues at coordinate 3,638 of CAXUNA010000125.1, forward strand.
GAGTGCCCTCTGCAGCACCGTGCCGACGTAGTCGTCGAGCCCGGCCGGCAGGGCGTCGAAGCCGGCGTCGAACTCGTCGACGTCGAGGCGCGGCCACGGCCGCGGTGGGTCCTGCTCCAGCCGGAAGACCGAGGTCGACGACGGCCGGATGTCGCCGACCACCAGATCGAGCGCGGGATCCGTGCCGACGGGCGTCGCCACGAACACGCTGACGACGGCCCCGCTGCCGCTCCACGTCAGGGCGTCCTCGAGGCGACTCACCCCGTCATCCTGCCCGGCCGCGATGCCGGCGCACCTGTGCTGCGAGATCGCGCGAGGACCGTCCCGGCCGCGATCGGGACGCACGTGTGGGCCGCGACGGCGCCTCCCGTCCGGGCGTCTGAACGTGTTCAAACGCGGGCAGGCTATCGAGAGTGGACGAGACCCCGGAACAGTTCGACCTGGAGACGATCCGGCTGCTCCCGCCGAGCCCGGGGCTGTCGTTCCGCGGCCGCGGGTCCGGGACCTGGCAGGTCGGGACCTGGTACACCGAGCCCGACTGGCTGATCACCAGCCGCGACCCGCGCATCGGCACCGACGACTTCGCGAACGGTGACGTCGTGGCGATCTTCGGGGCCTGCGGACGCGATCTGCACGACAACCGGCGCCGCCGCGAGGAGCACGAGACCGTCTTCCTGCCCGGAGCCGTGTTCACCGTGCTGCGCAAGGGTTTCGTCGGCACCACCTGGCTGCAGATCCTGGCCGTCAACCGCGACGACGGCCGGCCCGAACGCGCGACCGACGTCGAGATCCAGGTGCGGCGGGCGGTGAGCGCCGTCCGGGCCTCCCTCGCCGCCCCGCCGACCGAGACCGTGCGGTCGCGCCGGTTCTCCGGCGGCTTCGGCGTGCCGCTCCCGACCTGAGGGTGATGATGACGCGGTGACCCGCCGCGAGCCCGAGCGCCGTCTGACCTCGGTCCTCGCCTGGGGACTCGGACTGGTCCTGCTGGTCACCGGCACCGACCACTTCCTGTCGCCGTCGGGTTTCGAGGCGATCGTGCCGAGCGCGTTGGGTTCACCGGCGTTCTGGGTTCGCGCGAGCGGCGTGGCCGAGCTCGCCGTCGCGGTCGGGCTAATCGTGCGTCCCACCCGGCGGATCGCGGCGATCGCCGCCGTCGTGCTGTTCGTCGTGGTGTTCCCCGCGAACGTCAAGATGGCCCTCGACTCCGGTGACGGCACGCCCGGTTGGACCCACGTGCCCTGGGTGGCCTGGGCCCGGCTGCCCCTGCAGCTGCCGTTGATCGGCTGGGCGGCCTGGATCGCGGCGACGACGTCGTCGCGGGTGTGGCGGGTCCGGCGCGCGTAGCCGCGACCCGGATCCCTCCCGTCGCGCACCGACCAGTTCCGCACCGCCGGTCCGTCTGCACTGTCACCAGCCCACCAGCGAGGAGAACCCCATGCGCAAGATCGTCTCCGGCCTGTTCATGTCGCTCGACGGCGTCGTCGAGAACCCGCAGACCTGGCACTTCCCGTACTTCGACGACGAGATGGGCGCCGCCGTCGGCGCCCAGATGGCGGACGCCGACACCATGCTGCTCGGCCGCCACACCTACGAGGGGTTCGCGGCCTCGTGGGGGCACCGCGGCAGCGACGTCGAGTTCGCCGACGTCATCAACGGCATGCCGAAGCTGGTCGTGTCGAACACCATGACGTCGGCGGACTGGCGGAACTCGACCCTGCTGCAGGGTGACCTCGCGGTCGCGATCAAGGAGGTCAAGAACGGGCCCGGCGGCGACATCGCGGTTCCCGGCAGCATCACCCTCGTGCGCTCGCTGCTCGCGCTCGGGCTGCTCGACGAGCTCCGGTTGATGGTGCACCCGATCGTCGTCGGCTCCGGCACGACGCTGTTCGACGGCAGCACCGGCCGGATCCCGCTGGCGTTGCGGGAGTCCGTGACGTTCTCGACCGGCGTCGTCTACTCCACGTACATCCCAGCGACGACGTGAGCGGGGGGCCGCCGGCGGTGGTCGTGCGGGGGTGCCCCCCGCAACCCGCCCGCCCCCGGGGCGCGCGGGCGGCGAGGGCGCCGCGCCGGTGTTCCACGCCATCGCCGACTACGAGCTGCA
>CAXUNA010000125.1:5751-9108 GCA_964252095.1 uncultured Jatrophihabitans sp.
CCGGGGGGGGTCCACCCCCCCCACCCCCCCCCCCCGGGGGGGGGGGGGGGCCGCGGGGGGGGGGGGGGGGGGGGGCCCCGCCCCCCCCGGCACGGCGACGTCGTCGAGCGGACCCGTCTGTGCTGGTCGGTGCCGCCGTCCGCCGCGGAGGTGCTCCGGGAGGTCATGTCCCGGTCGCTGGCGGCCCGGCGCCGGGGCCTGCGCCTCGAGCTCACGGACGCGTCGGTCGAACTCGGGGACCTCTTCGTCGCCGTCGGGTTCCCGGACGTGGTCAGCTGAGCGCGGCGGGCAGGCCGAACGACGGGAAGATCGACGTGTCGAGGAAGTGGCAGATGCTGGCGATCCGGCCGTCGCGCACCTCGAAGACGTGGAGCGCGAACGGTTCGAACGCGCCGTCGACGGCCGGGTGGTAGACCGCTGCGGCCGGGCCGCCGTTGGCGCGGGTGAACACCACCCGTGAGTTCCGGCAGGCCTCGGCGCCCGGCCCGCGCCACCACGCCTCGATGTCGACGATCCCCTGCAGCCAGAACGTGAACGGCGGCATCGAGAACTCGGCGTCCTCGCGCAGCAGGGACACGAGCGTCGCCACGTCGTAGGCCTCGAACGCCGCGACGTAGCGCTCCAGCAGGGAACGGTCCTCGTCGCCCATCGGACGTGAACCGGCGTCGGTGTCGAGGTTCTTGATCGTCGCCCGGGCCCGGGCCAGCGCGCTCGTCACCGAATCCACCGAGATCTCCAGCAGTTCCGCGACCTCCGCAGCCGACCAGGCGAGCACCTCGCGCAGCACCAGCACCGCGCGCTGCTTGGCCGGCAGGTGCTGCAGCGCCGCGACGAACGCGAGCCGGACCGAGTCCCGCAGCACCGCCTGGTCCTCCGGGCTCGCGCCGGCGGGCACCACCCTGGTGTCGCTGATCGGCTCGATCCACGCGGTGCTCTCGACCGGCGACCCGATGCCGGTCATGCCGGCCACCGACGACGGTGACGCGAGGTCCATCGGCAGGGCCCGCCGTTGCGGCGCGCGCTGCATGTCGATGCAGGTCGTCGTCGCGATCCGGTACAGCCACGTGCGCAACGACGACCGGCCCTCGAACGTCTCCGACCGGCTCCACGCCTTGACCAGGCACTCCTGCGCGGCGTCCTCGGCCTCCGCGGCCGAGCCCAGCATCCGGTAGCAGTACGCGGTCAACTCCCTCCGGTACCGCTCGGTCTCGACCGCGAGCGAGTCTGCTGTCGACGTCACGCCGACGAACCTAGACGACCCGCCCACCGTTGCGGCAGCACTGCTGCAGAAACGTTGCCATGACGCCACATCTGCAGCAGTGATGCGCTCGCGGAGCCGGGCGCCGTCGCCGCCTCACCCGGTGTGGTGCACCTCCGCCAGCTTGTAGACGGGCGTGTCGATGCCGACCTGGCGGGCCTTGAGCTGCAGCGCGAGGTAGAGCGAGTAGTGGCGCGACTGGTGCAGGTTGCCGCCGTGGAACCACAGCGCCTCCTGCTGCGTCGGCTTCCACATGTTGCGCTGCTCGCCCTCCCAGGGGCCGGGGTCCTTCTCGGTGTCCGAGCCGAGACCCCAGCACTTGCCGACCTTGTCCGCCACCTCCGGTGAGATGAGCTCGGCGGCCCAGCCGTTCATGGAGCCGTATCCCGTGGCGTAGACGACCAGATCGGCCTCGAGCTCGGTGCCGTCGGCGAGCACGACGCCGTGCTCGGTGAGGTGGTCGACCTGCCCCTTCGCGAGCCTGACGTCGCCGTTCGCGACGAGCTCGGCCGAACCCACGTCGATGTAGTAGCCCGAGCCGCGGCGCAGGTACTTCATGAACAACCCGGATCCGTCGGGCCCCCAGTCGTGGTCGAAGCCCGCGGCCTCGAGCCGTTCGTAGAAGTCCTTGTCCCGCTCACGCATCTGGTCGTACAGCGGGATCTGGAACTCGTGCATGATCGCGTACGGCAGCGAGGCGAAGACCAGGTCGGCCTTCTCCGTCGTCATGCCGGCGTTCACCGCCTCCTCCGAGTACAGCGAGCCCAGCCCGATGTCCATGAGCGAATCGGACTTCACGATGTGCGTCGACGACCGTTGCACCATGGTCACGTCGGCGCCGACCTCCCAGAGCGCGCCGCAGATGTCGAAGGCGGAGTTGTTCGAGCCGACCACGACGGCCTTCTTGCCGGCGTAGGCGTCGGGCCCGGGGTGCGCCGAGCTGTGGTGCTGATCGCCGCGGAACACGTCCATACCGGCGAACGTCGGCACCAGCGGGCGTCCGCTCATGCCGGTGGCGAGGACCAACTGCTTCGGGCGCAGGACGATCGGCTGGCCCTCACGTTCGACGGTGACCGTCCACTCCTGCGTGGCCTCGTCGTGGTGCGCGCTCGTGGCCACGGTGTTGCTCCAGTAGTTCAACTCCATGATCCGCGTGTAGGACTCGAGCCAGTCGGCGATCTTGTCCTTCGGCGCGAACACCGGCCAGTTGTCCGGGAACTTCAGGTACGGCAGGTGGTCGTACCAGACCGGGTCGTGCAGGCACAGGCTCTTGTAGCGGCTGCGCCACTGGTCGCCGGGGCGGCCACGCTTGTCGATGACGATGGTCGGCACGCCGAGTTGGCGCAGCCGTGCGGACAGCCCGATGCCGCCCTGCCCGCCACCGACCACGAGCACGTACGGCTGCTCGCTGACACCGAGTTCCGCCGCTTCGTGCTCGCGTTTCTCCGCCCACGACGTCCGGCCCTTGTTCGCCCCGTGCTCCGCTCCGCGGGGACGGGCGGAGCCGCGCGGCTCCTCGTGACCGGTGAGCTCGTAGAGCGTCGTGAGCAGCGTCCACGCCTTCGGGCCGTCGTCGGTGTCGCGCAGGCGCAGTTGCCCACGCCCACGCCCGACGGACGTCTCGAACTCGATCCACGCCTCGGTGACGCCGTCCGCCGCGGCGGGTTCCTCGCCGTCGGTGATCGCCCAACCGTGGGGCGCGACCCTTCCCGCGACCGCCGCGACCAGGTCGCGGACGGCGTCGTGGCCCTCGGCGGTGGTGATGTTCCAGGTGAAGGAGACGAGGTCGCGCCAGTAGCAGTCGTCGACGAACAGGGCGGCGACGGCGTCACCGTCCGCGGCGGTGAGCGCCTCGCCGAACGAGCCGAGCCAGCCTTCGACGTCCGTGCGGGCTTGCGTGCGTGCGAGCGTGGCGGTCACGGGGTCCTCCAGACGACGGTGACTGGTCGGTCCCCACTCTGACCGCCCCCCGGCGGGAAGGGAAGGCTGCAACGTCTGTGCAACCTCTGGACGATCGGGGCCGCACGCCTTCCGCCCGTGGCACACGGCGTCGACACTCCGGTGGCATGGCGACGACGCCCCTCGGACTCGAAGCGGCC
>CAXUNA010000126.1:0-9083 GCA_964252095.1 uncultured Jatrophihabitans sp.
CCTCCCCACCTTCCGCGACTACGACGCCCGCACGGACGAGCACGCCGCGCGCGAGCGGGCGCGCCGGGCCGCGCGAGCCCAGGACGCGGGCGGGGTGGACGGCAGCACTGCTGCAGATGTGTTGCCCTGACGACACATCTGCAGCACTGCTGCGCCAGGCGGCGTCATCCACAGGCATCACCGTCGTCCACAGGCCCGTGGTCGGCCGGTGACGGGACCGCTCCGGCGGCCAGGATCCAGCCCATGAGCACCTCGTCGGCAACTCTCGTGCGTCCGACCGGGGACGAGGCGGTGACGACGGTCGAGCGGTTGCTCGCGGAGGGATCGACCTACGCCGAGCTCCGCGCCCAACTCGCCGCGGGGCGCTGGCGGCGGTTCGGGAAGGCCGTCGTGCGGCACAACGGCCCGGTCTCGGCGGCCCAGCGGCACGCGATCGTCCTCGTCAACGCGGGACCGCGCTCGATGCTGACCTCGTTCACCGCCCTCGAGGAACTCGGTCTCCAGGGATGGCACCGCGACACGCTCCACGTGGTGGTTCCCGCGGGAGCGCGGGTGAGGCGCCTGCCGCAGTTCCCGACCGCGGTCCACGCGGTCGTCGAGTGGCCGCCGCCGAGCGTGACGCGACGGGTTCCGGTGCACGCCGCCGCGCCGTCCGCCGTCCTGGCGGCGAGTGGCGCATCCCGGTCACGCCTCGGCATCGCGCTGCTCGCGGCATGTGCGCAACAGCAGCTCGTGACCGCCGGTGCGCTCGAGGCGCTGGTGCGTCCGGCCGGCAACCTCCGGCACCGCGCGGCGCTGCTCGCCGCGATCGGGGACATCGGGATGGGGGCCGAGGCGCTGTCGGAGATCGACTTCGCCCGGCTGTGCCGCAGGGCCCGGCTCGCCGAGCCGGTTCGCCAGGCGGTGCGGGTCGAGCCGAGCGGTCGTCGCCGGTACCTCGACGCCGAGTGGCGACTGCCGGACGGCCGCCGCCTCGTCGCCGAGGTGGACGGGGCGCTGCACCTCGCACCGCAACGCTGGTGGGACGACCAGCTCCGGCAGAACGAACTGGCCATCGCCCGGTCGGTGGTGCTGCGCTTCCCGGCGCCGATCGTGCGGGAAGGCGACCCGGTGATCGTCGACCAGCTGCGCCGCGCGGGTGTCCCGCCCGCACGCTGATGGCAGCACTGCTGCAGAGGTGCGGCCCGGGCGACACATCTGCAGCACTGCTGCACGCGGCGGCGGCCGGCGGGGGTGCGCAAGATGTGCACAGTCCGTCCCCTCGGCCCGGCCGCGGTGGCCACGTAGCCTGGGGTGGTGACGGTGCAGCGGGTCATGGGTGTCGAGGTCGAGTACGGCGTCGCCCTGGCCGGGAACGCCGCGGCCAACCAGATGCTGCTGTCCAGCCAGGTTGTCAACGCCTACGCGTCGACGCTGCCGGCGGGGCGGAGCAGGCGGGCGGCGTGGGACTTCGAGGAGGAGTCGCCGCTGCGGGACGCGCGCGGCTTCGACCTCACCCAGGGCGCACGGACGGCCGTCATGGCCGAGTTCGTGGAGGCCGAGGAGGACGCGGGGATGGCGAACGTCATCCTCCCGAACGGCGCGCGCCTCTACGTCGACCACGCGCACCCGGAGTTCTCCACGCCGGAGGTCACCAACCCGCTCGACGCCGTCCGGTTCGACAAGGCCGGCGAGCTGGTCATGGCCCGCGCGGCCGATCTCGCGAGCGCCGCGCCGGGCAGCCAGGGCCGCATCAACCTCTACAAGAACAACACCGACAACAAGGGTGCGAGCTACGGCGCCCACGAGAACTACCTCATGGCCCGGTCCACCCCGTTCCCGTCGATCGTGCGTCACCTGGTGCCGTTCTTCGTGAGCCGCCAGGTCGTCACCGGCGCCGGCCGCATCGGCCTCGGGCAGGACGGCCGCACCCCGGGCTTCCAGATCAGCCAGCGGGCCGACTTCTTCGAGGTCGAGGTCGGGCTCGAGACCACGCTGAAGCGCCCGATCGTCAACACCCGCGACGAACCGCACGCCGACGCCGACAGCTACCGCCGGCTGCACGTCATCATCGGCGACGCCAACCTCGCCGAGATCTCGACGTACCTCAAGGTCGGGACGACGTCGCTGGTGCTGGCCATGGTCGAGGCGGAGTTCCTCGCAGGTGACCTCACGGTGCAGAACCCGGTGCGGGAGCTGCACGACGTCTCGCACGACGCCGGGCTCACCCACCGGATCACACTCGCCGACGGCCGCACGATCACCGCGCTCGACCTGCAGGGCGAGTACCTCGAGCGGGCCCGCAAGTTCGTCGACGACCGCCAGGGCGCCGACGCCGACGCGCAGACCGTCGACGTGCTCGACCGGTGGGAGTCGGTGCTCACCCGGCTCGCCGAGGACCCGATGCTGCTGGCCGGCGAGCTGGACTGGCCGGCCAAGCTGCGGTTGCTGCAGGGCTACCGCGACCGTGACGGCCTGGAATGGGACAACCCCCGCCTCGCCGCGATCGACCTGCAGTACGCCGACGTCCGCCCGGACAAGGGGCTGTACCACCGGCTGGTCCAGCACGGCCGGATGGCGACGCTGCTCGACCCGGCGGGCGTCGTCACGGCCGTCGACACCCCGCCCGACGACACCCGCGCCTACTTCCGCGGCGAGTGCCTCAAGCGGTACGGCAACGCCGTCGCCGCGGCGTCCTGGGACTCGGTGATCTTCGACGTCGGTCGCGACTCGCTGGTCCGCGTCCCGATGCTCGAACCGCTGCGGGGCAGCCGCGCCCACGTCGGCGAGCTGCTCGACCGGTGCCCCACGGCGTCGTCGCTCATCGACGCCCTCGTCGGGCCGAAGGCCTGAGCCGTGGCCGACTCGCCCGCGGAGCTCGAGTTCGACGTCGTCCTGCAGGCCGGTGGGCCGAGCGGGAGGAACCTCATGATCGAGCTGCCGGAGGACCCGAAACCACGGTTCGGCACCGCGAAGCCACCGGTCGTCGTGCACCTCGACGACCACGAACCGTTCCGCACCACGGTCGCGGTCATGGGCGGGAGGACCATCTTCGGGCTGCGGCAGGCGCAGATCGCCGAGCTCGGTGTCGCCGCGGGCCAGACGGTGCACGTGCGGCTGGTGCACGACACGGCGCCGCGCACCGTCGAGCTGCCCGCCGAGCTCGAGCAGGCCTTCACGGCGGCCGCCGACGCCCGGGCGGCGTTCGACGCCCTCGCGCCGTCGCACCGCAAGGAGTACGCCCGCTGGGTCGGCGAGGCCAAGAAGCAGGAGACCCGCGACGCCCGTGCGGTCTCGGCCGTCGAGAAGCTCCGTGCGGGGCAGAAGACACCGCGCTGACGCGCATCCGGTCGGTGGCGTGGCATAGGGTCGGTGCACACGACGACACGACCCCCAGCTGAACTCACCGCGCACCGGGAGGACCCATGGCAACGCACGAGAGTGGCCAGTCGCGCGCGTCGCGCAGCGAGAAGGCCGACGACGTCGACACCCCGGATGCGCCCGATGCACCGGCCGCCGAGGGCACCGAGCGTCGCGAGAAGCTCGGGGAGGACGTCGACGCCCTGCTCGACGAGATCGACGACGTCCTCGAGACCAACGCCGAGGACTTCGTGAAGTCGTTCGTCCAGAAGGGCGGGCAGTGAGCTTTCCGACCGACCCGACCGGCGTCAGCGGGCTCACGCACCGTTCGTCGTTCGCCGACTTCCTCGAGACCAGCGCTCCCGAGCTGCTGCCGCGCCACCGGGCACCCCACACCGCCGCGGTGTCGGGCACCGGCGTCAACGCGGGCCAGCTCGCCCCCCACGCCACCACGATCGTGGCCGCGGAGTACGCCGACGGCGTGCTCATCGCGGGCGACCGCCGGGCCACGATGGGCAACCTGATCTCCCAGCGCGACATCGAGAAGGTGTTCGCCACCGACACCCACAGCGCGGTCGGCATCGCCGGTACCGCGGGGCTCGCGATCGAGCTGGTGCGGTTGTTCCAGGTCGAGCTCGAGCACTACGAGAAGATCGAGGGCACCGCGCTCACCATCGAGGGCAAGGCCAACCGGCTCTCGACGATGATCCGCGGCAACCTCGGCCTCGCGATGCAGGGTCTCGCCAGCGTGCCGCTGTTCGTCGGGTACGACACCGACGTCACCGACCCGGCCCGCGCCGGACGGATCTTCAGCTACGACGTCACCGGCGGCCGCTACCCCGAGCACCACTACGAGTCGATCGGCTCGGGTTCGGTGTTCGCCCGTGGATCGCTGAAGAAGACGTGGCACCCCGGCCTCGACGAGGCGGGCGCGGTCCGGGTCGCCGTCGAGGCGCTCTACGACGCCGCCGACGACGACTCCGCCACCGGCGGTCCCGACACCGTGCGCGGCATCTACCCGGTCGTGCTGCTGGTCACCGCGAACGGGGTGGCCCGGGTTCCGGACGACCAGCTCGCCGGCATCGTCAGCGCGCTGATCGCCGACCGCAGCGCCCGCCCGGGCTCGTGAAGGGGTACCTGCAGTGAGCATGCCGTTCTACGCCTCGGCCGAGCAGATCATGCGCGACCGCAGCGAATACGCCCGCAAGGGCATCGCGCGGGGTCGCAGTGTCGTGGTCTCCACGTACGCCGACGGCATCCTGTTCGTCGCCGAGAACGCCAGCCCCGCCCTGCACAAGGTCAGTGAGATCTACGACCGCATCGGGTTCGCGGCCGTCGGGCGCTACAGCGAGTTCGAGAACCTGCGGGTCGCGGGCATCCGGCTCGCCGACCTCCGCGGCTACTCCTACGACCGGCGCGACGTCACCGCCCGCGCGCTCGCCAACGCCTACGCCCAGACGCTCGGCTCGATCTTCACCGAGCAGCAGAAGCCCTACGAGGTCGAGGTGTGCGTGGCCGAGGTCGGGCAGACGCCGGAGGGCGATCAGTTGTACCGGCTCTCCTACGACGGCACCATCGCCGACGAGCGCTCCTTCATCGTCATGGGCGGTCAGGCCGAGGCGCTCACGGCGCACCTGCGCGACGAGTTCCGGCCCGGGCTGACGCTCGAGGAGGCGTTGCCGGTCTCGGTGCACGCGCTCGGCAGCGTCGGGTCGACCGAGGGCCAGCGCGACCTGCCCGCCTCGCAGCTCGAGGTCGCGGTGCTCGACCGCCAACGCGGGCCGCGCACGTTCCGTCGGATCTCCGGGGCGATCCTCTCCGAACTGTTGCCTGATGCAACGCCGAACGCGGCGCCGGACTCCGAGGCGGCCGGCGCGGACACGCCGCCCACCGAAGCGAACGACTGACCGGTCCGACCGCCGCGAGGCCCGGCCGGTCAGCGCCCACCGTGCGGAGCACGACGACGTCGTCCCGCGGTCGGGCGGCGCGGCGCGCGAACCTCGCGCTGCTCGTCCTGCTCCCCGCCGCCGTGCTGAGCGGGTTCGGGTGCTTCCTCGTGGGCACCGCCGGGCTCTCGCCGGTCGTGGTCGCGCACGGCGTGGTGGGCACCGCCATCGTCGTGCTGGTCCCGTGGAAGCAGCTCGCGGTGGTGCGCGGCCTGCGTCGGGCACGTCCCGACGTCCTCGTCTCGGTCGTGCTGCTGCTCGCCGTGCTGGTCGCGTTGACCACCGGCTTCGCCCACAGCACGGGACTGCTCCGCACGACGCCGGTCGTCAGCGCGATGCAGGTCCACGTCGGAGCCGGACTCGTCGCCCTGCTGCCGTTCGGGTGGCACGCCCTGCGACGCCGGCAACGCGCGCGCCCCACCGATCTCTCGCGTCGCAACCTGGTGCTGGGGGCCGGGCTGGTCGCGGGCGCCGGCGCGGCCTACGCCACGCTCGGCGGTCTCGGCGCCCTGCTCCACTTCCCGGGCGCCCACCGGCGGGGCACCGGCTCGTTCGAGCGGGGCTCGTTCGTCCCCGCCGCGCTGCCCGCCACGATCTGGCTGTTCGACCGGGTGCCGCACGCCGATCCGGCGGACTGGAGGGTGACGGTGAGCAGCGGGGGGCGGACGCGCAGCTGGAGCGTGGCGGACCTGCCGTCACCGCCGGTCGACCGTGACGTCCTGCTCGACTGCACCAGCGGCTGGTACTCGGTGCAGCGCTGGACCGGCGTGCCCCTGGCCGCGCTGCTCCCGGCGGGTGCGACGGGATCGGTGGAGGTCCGCAGCGCGACCGGCTACCGCCGACTGCTTCCCCTCACCGACGACCTGCTGCTCGCGACCGGGCTCGGCGGCCGCCCGCTCGACGCGGGCCACGGTGCGCCGGTGCGGTTGGTGGTGCCCGGCCGCCGGGGCGTCCACTGGGTGAAGTGGGTCGTGGCGGTCGAGCACCACCCGGACCGGCCGTGGTGGTGGCAGCTCCCGCTGCCGTTGCCGTGACGCGTCAGGCGGTGAGACCCGGCCAGTCGACCATCGCGACCTCGCCGCCGACGACGTCGACCGCGAGGTCGACGACCCCGTGGAACGGCCGCAGCGAGAACTCGTAGCGGCCCTGGACGAGATCGCCGAAGACCGCGCTCGGCACCATCCGGTCGCCGACCGGGCGGGCCACCACGCCCACGTGCGGCGGGGTGCCCGGCGGGTGGGAGTCACCGGCGTGGAAGCCGCCGTGGTGGCCGGCGTCGGCGTGGTCGTGCTGGTGGTCCTGGCCGCCGTGCTCGTGATCGTGCTCGTGGTCGCCGTGGACGTGGGAACCGTGGGCGTGGTCGGCCGACGCGTGCTCGTACTTCCCGCCCGGTCCGCGGCTGCCGGCGGGGACGACCTCGATCTCCCGGCCGACCAGATCGCCCGGGCAGGTGACGACCACGGCACCGATCTCACCGCCGATGTCGAGCATGACGGCGCTGCCACGGCCGGCGTGCGGGTTCTCCTCCGCCGGGGCGGTGTACCGGCTGTCGACCTCGGCGGGCGGGGTGGGGACCTCGGCGTCGCTCATGTCCGCACCGTAACGGCTCCGACAACCTGGCCGTGTCCCAGGCACTGGCGCCCGACGCCACCTACAGTCGTCGCATGGACCGTCGGATCTTCGGCCTCGAGAACGAGTACGGGGTCACCTGCACGTTCCGGGGGCAGCGCCGGCTGAGCCCCGACGAGGTGGCGCGCTACCTGTTCCGGCGGGTCGTGTCGTGGGGCAGGTCGTCGAACGTCTTCCTGCGCAACGGCGCCCGCCTGTACCTCGACGTCGGCTCGCACCCCGAGTACGCGACGCCCGAGTGCGACTCGCTCACCGAGCTGGTCACGCACGACAAGGCGGGGGAGCGGATCCTCGAGGGTCTGGTGGTCGACGCCGAGCGACGGCTGCACGACGAAGGCATCACCGGCGACATCTACCTGTTCAAGAACAACACCGACTCCGCCGGCAACTCCTACGGCTGCCACGAGAACTACCTCGTCGCGCGCCACGGCGAGTTCGGGCGGCTCGCCGACGTGCTCATCCCGTTCCTCGTCACCCGCCAGCTGATCTGCGGCGCCGGCAAGGTGCTGCAGACCCCCCGCGGCGCGGTCTACTGCGTCAGCCAGCGCGCCGAGCACATCTGGGAGGGCGTGTCGTCGGCGACCACCCGCAGCCGGCCGATCATCAACACCCGTGACGAGCCCCACGCCGACGCCGAGAAGTACCGCCGGCTGCACGTCATCGTCGGCGACAGCAACATGAACGAGGCGACCACCCTGCTCAAGGTCGGCAGCGCGCACCTGGTGCTGCAGATGATCGAGGAGGGCGTCACCTTCCGCGACCTCACCCTGGAGAACCCGATCCGGGCGATCCGCGAGATCAGCCACGACCTCACCGGCTCCAAGCCGGTCCGCCTCGCCTCCGGCCGCACCGCGAGCGCCCTGGAGATCCAGCGGGAGTACTACTCCCGGGCCACCGACCACGTCGCCGCGCGCGGCTCGTCCGACCCGGTGACCAAGCGGGTGCTCGAGCTCTGGGGCCGCACGCTCGACGCCGTCGAGAGCCAGAACCTCAGCCTCATCGACCGCGAGATCGACTGGGCCTCGAAGCTCACGATGATCCAGCGCTACCAGGCGAGGAACGACCTGCCGCTGAGCTCACCGCGCATCGCGCAGCTCGACCTCGCCTACCACGACATCACCCGCAGCCGCGGTCTGTACTACCTGCTCCAGCGCCGGGGCGCGGTCGACCGCGTCGTGAGCGACCCGTCGGTGTTCGAGGCGAAGAACGTCCCGCCGCAGACCACCCGGGCCAAGCTGCGCGGCGACTTCATCAAGAAGGCGCAGGAGCGCCGCCGTGACTTCACCGTCGACTGGGTGCACCTCAAGCTCAACGACCAGGCGCAGCGCACCGTGCTGTGCAAGGACCCGTTCCGCAACGCCGACGAGCGCGTCGACAAGCTGATCGCCTCGATGTAGTCCGTCGCCCGAACCGGTTCCCGCCGCGGTGCAACACCAGGCGGCCCGGCGCGTGTACCCCACATGACGACGATCAGCGACGCCCGCGGGGCGCCGCCCCACACCGACGACCCGCCGCCCGGGCCCGAGCCGGCGACGCCGCCCGGCCGACCGGTCACCGCCACGGACGCCGTGGTCCTGCTGCACGGCCACGACCGCCACCTGGTCGGCATCGCCGCCAACCTGGTCGGCGACGTCGAGACCGCCCGTGACGTCGTACAGGACGTGGTCGAGGCGTTGCTGCGGCTCGACCGGACGTTCACCGGCGACGAGCACGTCCTCGCCTACGCCCGACGCGCGGTGGTGAACCGGTCGCGGTCCTCGCTGCGTCGTCGTGGCTCGCTGCTGCGGCTGGCCGCCCGCGCCCGTGACGCGCACGCCCCCGGTGCCGACGAGGCGGTCCTGCTCGCCGACGAGCACCGCACCGTGCTCGCCCACCTGCAGACCCTGCCCGACCGGCAACGCGAGGTCCTGGTGCTGCGTCACTTCGCCCGTCTCAGCGACGCGGAGGTGGCTGAGGCGATGGGGATCGCCGAGGGCACCGTCCGCTCCCACGCCAGCCGCGGCATCGCCGCGCTCTCCCGCCTGCTCGGAGGAACCGACCATGACTGACCAGCTCACCGTCGACCGGCTGACCGCCGCTCTCGACGCCCACGCCGACCTCGCCGCGCTTCCCACCGAGGCGTCCACCGCGACCCCGACCCGCCCGGCGCTGGTGCTGCCGCTCCCGTCC
>CAXUNA010000127.1:0-9058 GCA_964252095.1 uncultured Jatrophihabitans sp.
CGGTCAGACGCCGGCCGCCGGCGGGCCGACCACCGCGGACACGAGCGGACCGCACCACAACGGCACCACCGACTACGTGTCCCCCAACGCCCACCCGGCGGTGGTGGGGCACGACAAGCAGGGCCACACCCTCTACGACATGACCGGCCACACGGCGCCGACCACCAAGCCCGACGGCGACCTCGACTCCTGGATCACCGACGCGAAGTCGGCCCTGCAGAGCAACGGCGTCGACACCTCGTCCATGAGCGACTCGGACCTGCGCACGCTCATCCAGCACGAGAGCTCGGGCAACCCGCACGCGCTCAACAACTGGGACGTGAACGCCGAGAACGGGATCCCGAGCAAGGGCCTGATGCAGACCATCGACCCGACGTTCAACGACTACGCGCTGCCCGGCCACACCGACATCTGGAACCCGGTCGACAACATCGCCGCCGGCGTCCAGTACGGCATCCACCGCTACGGCAGCTTCGACCAGATCCCCGGGGTCAAGGCGCTGCACAAGGGCGGTAGCTACGTCGGGTACTGACCGGGGCCGGCCCACCACGAGTCACGTGGGCCACACGTGTCCCTTCCGACGGGGCTGCTGTGGTGATGATCGTTGCAAGAGGGAACAATGAGCTTCGCGTGTTGGCCCTGCGGGCCGGGTTCCGGAGTCTCGGTACCGCAGGGCCGACACGCGTTCCCGGGACTTTCTCAGGCGCTGACGACGACCCCGAGCTCGGCCGGGTTGGTCAGCAGCTCGTGGCGCGGCAGCACCCGCACCGTGTAGCCGAACGACCCCGTCTTGGCGAGCGGCAGGTCGCCCTCGTACCGCTGGACCGACGGGTCGCCCTCGTTCTCCTCGGTGAGGTCGAGCGAGACCGTCTGGGTGTCCCGCAGGACCTCGTCGGAGTCGACGGTGCCGTAGACCGCCTGCACGTCGACGTCGGCCGGCTGCAGGCCGTTGAGCTGCACCTCGGCCCGCAGGTGGAGCGCGCCACCGAGCTGCGCGGAGACCTGCTCGCCGTCCAGTGACGAGTCGACGAACCCGACCGAGACGCCCGGCCACTTGGCCAGCACCGACGAACGCCACGCCGTGAACTCGCGCGCCTTGGCGTACGCCCCGGCGTCGACCACCCGGCCGGACCGCGCGGCGGGCGCGTAGAGCTTCTCGACGTAGTCGCGGACCATCCGGGTGGCGAGCACCTTGGGGCCGAGCGTCGAGAGCGTGTGACGCACCATCTCCATCCACCGCGCGGGCACGCCCGAGCGGTCGGTGTCGTAGAAGCGCGGAGCGACGTGGTGCTCGACCAGGTTGTAGAGCGCCGCGGCCTCGAGGTCGTCGCGACGGTCGGCGTCGATGCCGTCGTCGGCCGACGGGATGGCCCAGCCGTTCTCGCCGTCGAACCACTCGTCCCACCAGCCGTCGAGGATCGAGAGGTTGAGGCCGCCGTTGAGCGCCGCCTTCATGCCCGACGTGCCGCTCGCCTCGAGCGGGCGCAGCGGGTTGTTCAGCCAGACGTCGACGCCCCAGTAGAGGTAGCGGGCCATGCCGATGTCGTAGTCGGGCAGGAACGCGATCCGGTGGCGCACCGCGGGGTCGTCGGTGAACTTCACCAGCTGCTGGATGAGCTGCTTGCCGCCGTCGTCGGCCGGGTGGCTCTTGCCGGCGACGACGATCTGCACCGGCCGTTCGGGATGCAGCAGCAGCGAGGTCAGCCGCTCGGGGTCGCGGACCATGAGCGTGAGCCGCTTGTAGCTCGGCACCCGGCGGGCGAAGCCGATCGTCAGGACGTTGGGGTCGAACACCGAGTCGACCCAGCCGAGCTCGGAGTCGAGGTAGCCACGCTGCTTCGCCGAGGCGTGCAACCGGCGCCGGGTCTCCCCCACCAGCCGCTCGCGCAGCTCGCGGCGCACGGCCCAGACGTCCTTGTCGTGCGCCCGGGCGAAGCTGTCCCAGCCCCGGCCGAGGTCGAGGTCGTCGCCGGAGACGTCTCGCGAGGTCAGGTCGTAGGTCTCGCGGGCCTGCCAGGTCGGACGGTGGACGCCGTTGGTGATCGAGCTGATCGGCACCTCGGCCGGGTCGAAGCCCGGCCACAGCGCGTTGAACATGTCGCGGCTGACGTGCCCGTGCAGCTGCGAGACACCGTTGGCCCGTGCACCGATCCGCAGACCCATGAACGCCATGTTGAAGATCGACGGGTCCTCCTCGGCACCGAGGCCGAGCAGCTGGTCGACGGGGACGCCGGGCATGGCGCCCAGGTAGCGCGCCACCAGGTCGCGCGGGAACCGGTCGATGCCCGCGGGCACCGGGGTGTGGGTCGTGAACACCGTGCGGGGGCGGACCGCCTGCAGCGCCTCGTCGACGGTCAGCCCGGGGTCGGCGATCAGCTCGCGGATCCGTTCCACCCCGAGGAAGCCCGCGTGGCCCTCGTTGGTGTGGAACACCTCGGGCGCCGCGACGCCACGCTCGGCGCAGTAGGCCCGGACGGCGCGCACGCCGCCGACGCCCAGCAGCAGCTCCTGCTCGAGCCGGTGCTCGTGGCCGCCGCCGTAGAGCCGGTCGGTGACCTGGCGGGTGGCGGCGTCGTTGTCCTCGATGTCGGAGTCGAGCAGCAGCAGCGGCACGCGGCCGACCTGTGCGATCCAGACCTGCGCGTGCAGGGTCCGGGAGTCGGGCAGGTCGAGCGCGATCTTCACCGGGGCGCCGTCGGCGCCGGTGAACTGCTTGATCGGCAGGCCCTGCGGGTCGAGGCTCGGGTAGCGCTCCTGCTGCCAGCCGTCGCGCGAGAGCGACTGGCTGAAGTAGCCGGCGCCGTACAGCAGGCCGACGCCGATGATCGGCACGCCGAGGTCGCTCGCGGCCTTGAGGTGGTCGCCCGCGAGGATCCCGAGGCCACCGGAGTACTGCGGCAACACCTCGGTGATGCCGAACTCCGGGCTGAAGTACGCGATGGACGCGGGGAGGTCGGCGCCCGCCTCCTGCTCGCCCTGGTACCAGCGCGGCTGCTCGAGGTAGTCGGTGAGCTCCTCGTGGACGTCGGACAGCCGACGCAGGAACCGCCGGTCCTTCGCGAGCGCCGCCAGCCGGTCGGCGCTGACCTCGCCGAGCATGCGGGTGGGGTCGCCCGAGCACCTCTGCCACAGCTCGGGATCCACCGACTCCAGCAGTTCGAGCGATTCGGTGTGCCAGGTCCAGCGCAGGTTGCTCACGATGTCGCTGAGCTGCTCGAGCTCGGCGGGGAACGCGGCGCGGACGGTGAGTCGTCGGAGAGCCTTCACGGCGGGCCACCCTAGCGGCTCCGGATGACCATCCCGTGCCACACGCCACCTCGGACCGGTAACGCTTACCGGCCGATGGCAGCGAACCCGCCGGGTGACGGGGGCCATATCGGCTTCGCTAGGGTCGGACGGGTGGTAGGACGACTCGGCCTGACCCAAGTCCGCCCCACCGTCGAAGGCGGTCTGTACTCCGCCCGGGCGGTCGTCGGGGAGCAGGTACCGCTCGCGGCCACCGCCTTCCGCGAGGGACACGACGCCATCGGCGCCTCGGTGGCGCTCAAGGCACCGGACGGCCGACGCATCCCGTTCGTCCGGATGGCACCGGGCCGGCCCGGCATCGACGAGTGGGTCACCACCTTCACGCCCGACGCCGAAGGCCTCTGGACGTTCGTCGTCGAGGCCTGGAGCGACCCGTTCTCCACGTGGGAGCACGCCGTCGAGGTGAAGATCGAGGCGGGCCAAGGGGCCCAGGACCTCGCGAACGACCTCGAGGAGGGCGCGCGGCTGTTCGACCGGCTCGCCAAGCAGGTCGCGCGGGGCGAGCGCCCCGCGGTGCTGGCCGTCGCCACCGCGCTGCGCGACACCGACCTCGACGTCGCCCACCGGGTGGCGCCCGCGCTCGAGGACGCCGCGATCCGGGCGCTGGTGCGCGACTTCCCGGTGCGGGAGTTCGTCACCAAGTCCCCCACCTACAAACTCTGGGTCGACCGGCCCCGTGCGCTCTACGGCTCCTGGTACGAGTTCTTCCCGCGCTCGATCAACGCCGAGCTCGCCGGCGACCCGCTGGCGCCGGCCCGGCCCGCACGCCACGGCACCTTTCAGGACGCTCTCGGCCACCTCGACTACGTCGCCGACCTCGGGTTCGACGTCGTCTACTTCCCCCCGATCCACCCGATCGGCGAGGTCAACCGCAAGGGTCCGAACAACACGCTCGTCGCGCAGGCCTGGGACGTCGGGTCGCCGTGGGCGATCGGCAGCAAGGACGGCGGCCACGACGCCGTCCACCCCGAGCTCGGCACGATCGACGACTTCAAGGCCGTCGTGGCCCGCGCCCACGAGCTGGGCATGGAGATCGCGCTCGACTACGCGCTGCAGGCGGCGCCGGACCACCCGTGGGTGACCGAGCACCCGGAGTGGTTCACCACCAAGCCCGACGGCACGATCGCGTACGCGGAGAACCCGCCGAAGAAGTACCAGGACATCTACCCGATCAACTTCGACAACGACCCGAAGGGCATCTACGCCGAGTGCCGGCGGGTGCTGCAGGTCTGGATCGACTGCGGGGTCAAGATCTTCCGGGTCGACAACCCGCACACCAAGACCCTGAACTTCTGGCAGTGGCTCATCGAGGACGTCAAGAAGACCCACCCCGACGTCCTGTTCCTCGCCGAGGCCTTCACCCGCCCGGCGATGATGCACGAGCTGGCGAAGATCGGGTACACGCAGAGCTACACCTACTTCACCTGGCGCAACACCGCGGAGGAGATCCGCGAGTACGCCGAGCAGCTGGTCTCGACCGCGCACTACATGCGGCCGAACTTCTTCCCGACCACGCCGGACATCCTGCCGGGCTTCCTGCAGTCGTCCGGGCCGGCGGGGTTCGCGATCCGCGCGATTCTTGCGGCCACCCTCGCGCCGACGTACGGCATCTACTCCGGGTACGAGGTGTACGAACACCTGCCGCTCGCCCAGGGCAAGGAGGACTTCCTCGACAGCGAGAAGTTCCAGCTCCGGCCGCGTGACCTCGCCGGGGCACTCGCCGACGGCCGCTCGCTCGCCCCGCTGCTGCGTGACCTCAACCGCATCCGGCGCGAGCACCCGGCCCTGCAGTACCTGCACAACCTGCGCTTCCACGCCGTCGACAACGCCGCCGTGCTCGCCTACAGCAAGCGCGTCGTGCAGGCCGACGGCCGGGTCGACACCGTCATCGTGGTGATCAACGTGGATCCCGCGAACGTGCGCGAGGCAACGGTCTCGCTCGACATGCCGGAGTTGGGGTACGACTGGAACGACCGCTTCGAGGTCGTCGACGCGTTGAACGGCGACCGCTTCACCTGGGGCCAGTTCGACTACGTGCGGCTCGACCCGTACTGGCACCCGGCGCACGTCCTGGTGGTGTCGGACCCGCGCTGACCACCGGCGCCACGGCCCGCCCCACCGGGTCCGCTCGACCGTCAGGCCCATCGGCAACTCACGAGAGGACTTCTGTGACCGTCACCGTTCCGTCCGGCACCACTGGCTCCCAGGGCGATGGTGAAGGCGTCCCCCCTGCCCCGCGTGACCCGGAATGGTTCAAGCGGGCCGTGTTCTACGAGGTCCTCGTCCGCGGGTTCCAGGACTCCAACGGTGACGGCACCGGCGACCTCAAGGGTCTGATCGAACGGCTCGACTACCTGTCCTGGCTCGGTGTCGACTGCGTCTGGCTGCCGCCGTTCTACACCTCGCCGCTGCGCGACGGCGGCTACGACATCTCCGACTACACCGGTGTGCTCCCCGAGTTCGGCACCGTCGACGACTTCCAGCAGTTCCTCGACGCCGCCCACTCCCGTGGCATCCGGGTGATCGTCGACTTCGTCATGAACCACACCTCGGACCAGCACCCGTGGTTCCAGGCCTCGCGCAACGACCCCGACGGCCCGTACGGCGACTACTACGTCTGGTCCGACACCGACGACCGCTACCCCGACGCCCGGATCATCTTCGTCGACACCGAGCCGTCGAACTGGACCTTCGACCCGGTGCGCAAGCAGTACTTCTGGCACCGGTTCTTCAGCCACCAGCCCGACCTGAACTTCGAGAACCCGAAGCTGCAGGACGACATCATCGAGGCGCTGCGCTTCTGGCTGGACATGGGCATCGACGGCTTCCGTCTCGACGCCGTGCCGTACCTCTACGTCCGCGACGGCACCAACGGCGAGAACCTGCCCGAGACCCACGACTTCCTCAAGCGGGTGCGCAAGGAGGTCGACGCCAACTACCCCGACCGCATCCTGTTGTGCGAGGCGAACCAGTGGCCGGCCGACGTCGTCGACTACTTCGGTGACCCCGCGGCCGGTGGCGACGAGTGCCACATGGCCTTCCACTTCCCGGTGATGCCGCGGATCTTCATGGCGGTCCGGCGCGAGTCGCGCTACCCGATCTCGGAGATCCTGGCCCAGACCCCGGAGATCCCGCAGAACTGCCAGTGGGGCATCTTCCTGCGCAACCACGACGAGCTCACCCTCGAGATGGTCAGCGACGAGGAACGCGACTACATGTGGGGCGAGTACGCCAAGGACCCCCGCATGAAGGCGAACATCGGCATCCGCCGTCGCCTCGCGCCGCTGCTCGACAACAACCTCGACCAGATCGAGTTGTTCAACGCGCTGCTGTTCTCGCTGCCCGGCTCGCCCGTCCTGTACTACGGCGACGAGATCGGCATGGGCGACAACATCTGGCTCGGCGACCGTGACGGCGTCCGCACCCCGATGCAGTGGACCCCCGACCGCAACGCGGGTTTCTCCACCACCGAGCCCCAGCGGCTGTACCTGCCGGTCAACATGGACACCGTCTACGGCCACCAGGTCACCAACGTCGAGAGCCAGACCCGCAACACGTCGTCGTTGCTGCACTGGACCCGCCGGATGTTGCAGGTCCGTAAGGCCAATCCTGCGTTCGGCATGGGCACGTTCACCGACATCGGCGGCTCGAACCCGTCGGTGCTCGCGTTCGTCCGCGAGTTCGGCGACGACATCGTGCTGTGCGTCAACAACCTGTCCCGCTTCGCCCAGCCGGTCGAGCTGGACCTGCGGCACTGGCGCGGCGCGGAGCCGATCGAGCTCATCGGCGGCAGCCGGTTTCCGGCGATCGGCGAACTGCCGTACCTGCTGACGCTGGCGGGATACGGCTTCTACTGGCTGCGGATCCCGAAGGTGGCGCCGCCCGACGACCTCGTGCCGTCGGTGTCGACGTCGTTGTCCGGGTACCCCGGCACCGAGGACTTCGCCCAGGTCGAGGCGCAGATGGAGCGCGAGGCCGCAGCCGACGCGGACGACTCGGGTGAGTCGTCGGAGGAGGGAGCGCGATGACCGAGGGACACACCGCACGTCATTCCGTCCCGGTCGCCGGTGGCGACTGGGACCCCGCACCGCAGCTGGCGGATCGCTTCGCCGAGTGGATCCCCCGCCAGCGGTGGTTCGGCGGCAAGGGCCGGCCGATCACGATCACGGCCCGCCGGATCGGCGGGTTGATCAAGGCCGAGCTGCCCGACGAGCGCGACAGCGGCGCCCCGCTCGGCATCTGGATCGCCGAGGTCACCTACGGCGACGACGGCTCGACCGACCTGTACCAGGTCCCGGTGTCGGCGTACGGCGAACGGATCGAACCGCTCGACCACGCGCTCATCGGCGTCATCGACCGTGAGGGGTCGCCGGTCTTCGTCTACGACGGGCTGTGGGACAAGTACGTCACCGGGCGCTGGCTCGCGGGCGTGCAGACGGCCGGCACGAGCGACGGACCGTTGCACTTCGACCGGGTCGTCGCGCCCGACGAGGTACCGGTCGACGCCTCGTCGCTGGTGCTCACTGGCGAGCAGTCCAACACCTCGCTCGTCTACGGCCACACCGCGATCATGAAGGTGTTCCGCCGGCTCGAGCCCGGTGTGAACCCCGACATCGAGGTCCACACCGCGCTGTCGAAGCTCGGCGGCTCGAACATCGCGACGCTGCTGGGTTCGGTGGCGGCCGACGGCGTGTTCGGCGAGGGCCTCGACCCGACGTCGCTGGCGATGGTCCAGGAGTTCATGACCACCGCCACCGACGGGTGGGAGCTCGCGAAGATCAGCGTGCGCGACCTGCTGGCCGAGGCCGACCTGCACGCCGACGAGGCGGGCGGCGACTTCGCCGGTGAGGCCGAACGGCTCGGTGCCGCCACGGCGGCGGTGCACCAGGAACTGGCCACCGCGTTCGGCACCGAAGAGCTCACCGCGGCGGACCTCGCCGACCGCTCCGCGCAGATGCTCGCGCGGCTCGACGTCGCCCTCACGGTCGTCCCGCAGCTGGCCACGCTCGAAGCGGGACTGCGCGAGGCGTTCGCGGCCCTGGCGACCGTCCCGCCGCCCGTCACGGCCCAGCGGGTGCACGGCGACCTGCACCTCGGGCAGTGTCTGCGCACCGCCAAGCGGTGGGTCCTGCTGGACTTCGAGGGCGAGCCCGCGAAGAACATCGCGAGCCGCCGGGCCTACGACTCGGCCCTGCGTGACGTCGCCGGCATGCTGCGCTCGTTCGACTACGTCGCGCGGCACATGATCGTCGACGTCGGCAGCACGCCGCAGACCGAGTACCGCTCCACCGAGTGGGCGGTCCGCAACCGCGATGCCTACTGCAACGGTTACGCCGAGGTGGCCGGGTTCGACCCGCGCGAGCAGGCGGTCGTCCTGCGGGCGCTGGAGGCCGACAAGGCCGTGTACGAGGCGGTCTACGAGGCCCGCAACCGCCCGAGCTGGTTGGGCATCCCGCTCGCGTCGCTCGGCCGGATCGCCGACGCCGCGGTCACGGGCGAGTGACGCGCCCGTCGCTCGTCCACACGCACCTCGAGACGATGGGTAGGACCACCACATGAGCCCCAGCGACAACGACAAGAAGGCACCGAAGAAGGTCGCGGGCGCCGAGGCCTCGAAGGCAGTGGCGAAGGCCGGCAAGGCCGCGTCGAAGGCGAGCAAGGCGGCCGAGTCCGCGGCCGAGGCGGCGAACCGGGCCGCCGACGCCGTGGCCAAGGTGGCCGAGGCCGAGACCACACCCGCGCCCGCCGCGCC
>CAXUNA010000128.1:0-9022 GCA_964252095.1 uncultured Jatrophihabitans sp.
GGGTGGTACGGCGGTGGCAAGCGGATGGTCCCGCACGCCGTCCCGGACGACGGCCGGCTCGGCGTCACCGTGGTCGGCCGGGTGACCCGCCGGGTGCTGGCCCGGCTCGCCCCGACGCTGCCGCACGCCGGGCACGTCCGTCATCCCGCGGTGACGTTCGAGGTCGCCACGACCGTGCGACTCGCGAGCGGCGCTCCGGACACCGCTCCGGACACCGCTCCCGTCGCCGCCTGGGCCGACGGCGAGCGGGTGGGGCAGTTGCCGTTGACCGTCACGACCCGTCACGACGCTCTCACCCTGCTGCGCGCGCCGTGGTGCCGACCGCCGGAACCGGTGCTTCCGCCCTCCTTGTCCGGATCCACAGCGGGGGCATAACGTCGCGCAGGTGATCCGTTCCCCGCGCACCGCGCGTCTCCGCACCACGCTCGCCGCCGTCCTCGGCGTCGGCCTGGCCGCCTCCGTCCTCACCACCGCGACCGCCACGCCCGCCGCCGCGGCGACGCCGCTCACGTGGAACCTCGTCTCGCCCAGCGGCACCAACCACTACCGCGGGTTGTCGCCGGTGAGCGACCAGGTCGCCTGGATCAGCGGCTACAACGGCCAGGTGCTGCGGACCCTCGACGGCGGCGCGCACTGGAAGGACGCCTCGCCGAAGACCCCTGGCGCGGGCACCCTGCAGTTCCGCGACATCGAGGCGACCGACGCCTACCACGCGGTGATCATGTCCTCCGGCGACGGCGCGGCGAACCAGCTGCTCGTCACCGACGACGGCGGCAAGAACTGGACCGTCGCCAACACCAACGCCAACCCGGCCGCCTTCTACGACTGCATGTCGTTCTCCGACGGCCTCGACGGCCTGGTGATGAGCGACCCGGTGGGCGGGAAGTTCCGGATCCTCGCCACTCACGACGGCGGCCACCACTGGAGCATCCTGCCGAACGCCGGGATGCCGGCGGCCAAGGTCGGGGAGGCGGGATTCGCCGCCAGCGGCGAGTGCCTCGCGACCTCCGGTGACGACGCCTGGTTCGGCTCCGGCGGCGCCAAGGCCGCGCGGATCTTCCACTCCACCGACGGTGGCCTCACCTGGGTCGCGAAGGACAGCACGATCGCCCGCGGCGCCACCAGCGGCGTGTTCGGCCTCGCCTTCAGCACGCCGTCGCGCGGTGTCGTGGTCGGCGGCGACTTCAACGCCAAGACCGCGCACACGAACGTCGCGGCGACCCAGCTGGTCAAGGGCCAGTGGCAGCCGTCGACCACCATGCCGAGCGGCTACCGCAGCGGGGTGACGTTCGTGCCGGGCACCCTCGGCACCGTGCTCGCCGTCGGCCTCACCGGTTCCGACGTCTCCCGCGACGGCGGGCGGACCTGGAAGATCTTCGACAAGGGCCAGTTCGACACCGTCGCCTGCACCACCGGCGGCGCCTGCTGGGCCAGTGGCGACCTCGGCCGGGTGGCGGTGCTGCAGGGCCTCTGACCCGGCACCGCCTACCGTGGCGGACATGTCGTCCCCCGCGGAGCGCCTGTGACATCGCCCGCAGAGCGGTACCAGGCGGCGCGGTCCCGACAGCGCTACCGGACCCTCGCCGAGTTCACCGGGCTCTACCCGTTCGACCTCGACGGCTTCCAGCGCGAGGCGTGCGAGGCGCTCGAGGACGGCCGCGGCGTCCTGGTGTGCGCGCCGACCGGCGCCGGCAAGACGGTGGTGGGCGAGTTCGCGGCCCACCTCGCGCTGGCGCAGGGCGGCAAGTGCTTCTACACGACGCCGATCAAGGCGCTGTCCAACCAGAAGTACCGCGATCTGGTCGAGCGCTACGGCCCGGACCAGGTCGGGCTGCTGACCGGTGACGTCGCGGTCAACAGCGACGCCCCGATCGTCGTCATGACCACCGAGATCGTCCGCAACATGCTCTACGCGGGCTCCTCGACGCTCGACGGGTTGCAGTTCGTCGTCATGGACGAGGTGCACTACCTCGGCGACCGGTTCCGCGGCGGAGTCTGGGAGGAGGTCATCGTCCACCTGCCCCCCGAGGTCGCGCTGGTCTCGCTGTCGGCGACGGTCAGCAACGCCGAGGAGTTCGGCGAGTGGCTGCAGACCGTCCGCGGTGACACCCGCGTGGTCGTGCACGAGGAACGGCCGGTGCCGCTGTACCAGCACATGCTGGTGTCCCGACGCCTGTTCGACCTCTTCGCCGGAGGTGAACGTGGGCTAGGCGGGGGCGAGGGCGAGGTCGATCCCGAACTGCGCCGGGCGGTCGACGAACGCCGGCTGCGGTACGGCGCACCCGTGCGGCACGGCGCGGCGTCGCGGGGCGGTCGCCGTTCCGGTCCGCCGTCGCGCTACCGGCTGCCCGACCGCGCCGAGGTGATCGACCGGCTCGACCGCGAGGGGCTGCTGCCGGCCATCACGTTCGTCTTCAGCCGCGCGGGCTGCGACGCGGCGGTGCAGCAGTGCCTCGCCGCCGGCCTCACCCTCACCCAGCCCGGCGAACGCGAGGAGATCACCGAGATCGCCGAGGCGGTCACCCGTTCCGTCGGGGCGGCCGACCTCGAGGTGCTCGGCTACTGGGAGTGGCTCGAGGGGCTGCGCCACGGCTTCGCCGCGCACCACGCGGGGCTCATCCCGCCGTTCAAGCAGGTCGTCGAGCTGCTGTTCACCCGCGGGCTGGTGCGGGCGGTCTTCGCCACCGAGACGCTCGCGCTCGGCATCAACATGCCCGCCCGCAGCGTGGTCCTCGAGCGGTTGGTGAAGTACAACGGCGAGGCCCACGTGCCCGTGACGCCGGGGGAGTACACCCAGCTGACCGGCCGGGCCGGGCGGCGGGGCATCGACGTCGAGGGCCACGCCGTCGTCATCTGGTCGCCCGAGAGCGACCCGGACACCGTCGCGGGGTTGGCGTCCACCCGCACCTATCCGCTGAAGTCGACCTTCAAGCCGTCCTACAACACCGCGGTGAACCTCGTCGACCAGCTCGGCCGGACGGCCGCGCGGGAGATGCTCGAGCAGTCGTTCGCGCAGTTCCAGGCCGACCGCTCGGTCGCGGGCCTCGCCGCGCAGATCCGCCGCAACGAGCAGACCGTCGCGGCCCACGACCGGGCCGCGGCGTGCGAGCAGGGCGACGTCGGCCGCTACGCCCGGCTGCGCGAGGAACTGAGCGAGCGCGAGAAGGAGCTGTCCCGGGCCGGGGCGAAGGCACGCAACGCCGGCGTGGTGGGCGCGCTCGAGCAGCTCAAGCGCGGCGACGTCGTGCGCATCCCGTCCGGCAAGCGCTCCGGTGTGGCGGTCGTCCTCGACCCGGGGCTGCCCCGCGACGACACCTCCGACCCCCGTCCGCTGGTGCTGACGATGGGCCGTTGGGCGGGCCGGGTCGCCGCGCGCGACTTCCCGGTGGCGGTCGACGTCCTCGCGACGCTGCGGGTGCCCAAGCACTTCGACCACCACTCGCCGCAGGCCCGTCGTGACCTCGCCGCGGCCCTGTCCGAGGTGCGGCTCCCGCCGCCCGCACGGAACCGCACCGGGTCCCGGTCGACGCCCGATGCCGCGACCGTCGACGCCGAGAACGAGATCGCCCGGCTGCGGCGCGAGCTGCGGGCCGATCCCGTCCACGGCTGCGACGAACGCGAGGAGCACCTGCGGTGGTGGCGGCGGGCGCGCCGGCTGGACGCCGAGACCGAGGGTCTGCGACGCCGCATCGAGGGCCGGACCGGCAGCCTCGGGCGGCGCTTCGACCGGCTCTGCGACCTGCTCGACGCGCGCGGCTACCTCGACGGCGACACCGCCACCGCCGACGGCCGGCGGTTGTCCCGGCTGTGGTCGGAGTCCGACCTGCTGGTCGCCGAGTGCCTGCGGGCGGGGATCTGGACCGGGCTGGACGCGGCGGAGCTGGCCGCCGTCGTCTCCACGCTGGTGTACGAACCGCGCCGCGACGAGGCGGCGAGCCCGCCCGCTCCCACGGTCCGCGTCCGCGACGCTCTCGCCGCCACCACGCGGGTCTGGGGCGGTCTCGCCCACGCCGAGAGCGAGGCGGGGTTGCCGCCCGGGCGTGGTCCCGAACCGGGTTTCGCGATGGCGATCTGGCGCTGGGCCGGCGGCCAGCCGCTCGGGACGGTGCTGGCCGGAGACGACGGCCGGGGCGTGCCGTTGCCGCCGGGTGACTTCGTGCGGTGGGCCAAACAGGTGCTCGACCTGCTCGACCAGGTGTCCTCGGCCGGACGCGGCGAGGCCGACCCGGTGGCACGGACCGCGGCGAAGGCCGCGAACGCGGTGCGGCGCGGTGTCGTGCTGACCAGCGTCCAGGGGTAGGACGCACGACGCGGGACACGGCCGGACGCCGGGTCTCGCGATACGGTGTGCCGGCGCCGCGCCGGGAGCCGCAGGCCTCCTCGGCCGGCCGGCGCACGAACCAGGACCAGGACGTCGAAGGAGCACGCCATGCAGCCACACGAGGGCCGTCCCGAGGAGCAGCGCGAGCCGGGCTCGCCCACTCCGCCCGACGAACCCGGGCAGCAGTCCGGCGGGTGGTCCGCGCCGACGACCTCCGACACCGACGCGGGCCGCCCCGCGGGGTGGCAGGACCGGCTGGGTGGTGCAGGCGACGCGCCCACGACCGGCCCGACGCCGTCCTACGGCCAGCAGCCCTCGTACGGCGGGCAGCCCTCGTACGGCGAGCAGCCGACCGGGGGGTACGGCCAGCCGGGCGGTGGCTACGGCCAGGGTCAGCCCGGCGGGCAGCCCTCGTACGGCCAGCCCTCCTACGGTCAGCCGACCCAGTCCTACGGCCAGCCCGCGTCCGGTGAGCCGACCCAGTCCTACGGCCAGGGCCAGCCGGGCCAGGGTCAGCCGGGCCGGGACCAGCCCACGCAGCAGCAGCCGACCCAGTCCTACGGCACGGCCCCCTCCTACGGCGACCCCTACGGCCAGCCGTCGCCGGGCCAGCCCACCCAGGCCTACGGCCAGCCGTCGTACGGCGAGCAGCCGACCACCGCCTACGGTGCGCAGCCGACCTACGGCAGCGGCGGGTACCAGCAGCCGACCCAGCAGTACGGCGCGACACCTTCGTACGGCGACTCCACCGCGACCTACGGCCAGTCGGCCCCGTCGTACGGCACGGACCAGTACGGCCAGACGGCGTACGGCCAGCCCGGCGGGGACGCCTACGGCCAGCCCGCGTACGGCCAGCCGGGCCAGCAGGGGTACGGCCAGCCCGCGCCCGCCACGCCCGCGAAGAAGGGCCACCTCGGCCGCTGGCTGGTGATCGCCGGTGCGGTGGTGGTCATCGCGGTCGTCGCGGTCCTGCTGTTCGTGGCCCCGGGCTTCGTCGTGAAGAAGGTCTTCAACCCCACGTCCGTGGCCTCGACCATCACCTCGCAGAGCGCGAACGGCAACGGCGACTACTCGCAGGTGACCTGCCCCGCGAAGGAGAAGGTGGAGAAGGGCAACACCTTCACCTGCACCGCCGCCGACGACAAGCAGATCACCGTCACCGTCACCAGCGACAGCGGCAACTACACCTGGGAGCCCGCGAACTGAGTCAGCCGGGCAGTTCGGCGATCGCGCCGAGCAGTCGGTTGACCGCGCTGTCCAGGGCGTACTGCTCCGACAGCTGCACGAGCGTCTCGGCGTCGGCCGGCTCGCGGGGGACCGTCGGGTCCAGGGTCTTCGTGCCGTAGGGCTGCACGTCGGCATCGGTGCGCCCGCGCACGACACCGACCGCGGCCCGGACGTAGTCGGCGGCGTCGCGCACCGCCGCGGCGGCCTTCGGCGGGAAGCCGTCGGCGCGGGCCTCGGCCGCGTCGAGGATGTCCTCGGCGGCGCCGAACCGTTGCACCAGGCTCGCGGCGGTCTTCTCGCCGATGCCCTTGACGCCCGGCAGTCCGTCGCTCGGGTCGCCGCGGAGCACCGCGAGGTCGGCGTAGCGCGCGGGCGGGACGCCGTACTTGGCCTCGATCTCGGCCGGTCCCAGGTCCTCGAGCTTGCTGACGCCCTTTCCGGTGTAGAGCACCCGGACGTGCTGCGTCGCGAGCGCCATGAGGTCGCGGTCGCCGGTGACGATCTCGGCGGCCGCCCCGGCGGTGTCGGCTCCCGCCGCGAGCGTCGCGATGACGTCGTCGGCCTCGAAGCCCTCGGCGCCGGCGACGCCCAGCCCGATCGCCCTGAGGACGTCGAGCAGCACCGGCACCTGGGGCGACAGTTCGTCGGGGACGGTCTCGACCATCTCGCCGTGGTCGATCGTCGCCCGGTGCGCCTTGTACGAGGGCACGAGGTCGATCCGGAACTGCGGTCGCCAGTCGAGGTCGAGACACGCGACGTACTGCGTGGGCTTGCGGGTCCGCAGCAACTGCGCGGTCATGTCGAGGTACCCGCGGATGGCGTTGACCGGCTGCCCGGCGTCGTTGGTCACCGAGGTGGGCACGCCGTGGAAGGCGCGGAAGTACATGCTCGCGGCGTCGACCAGCATCAGCGTCACCCGGTCAGCCTGTCACAACCGCCGCTCTGGATAGGGTCGCCGGATGATCAGCGTCATCGGCGAGGCGATCGTCGACCTCCAGGACGAGGGCAGCGGCCCGATCGAGGACGGCGGGGGCGCGGCCCGGCCGTTCACCGGCCACCCGGGCGGCAGTCCGCTCAACGTGGCGGTCGGGATCGCCCGCCTGGAGCGGCCGTCGGCGTACCTCGGCCGGCTCGGCGGTGACGCCTTCGGGCGGCTGCTGCGAAGCCATGCGGCGGCGAACCGGGTCGACCTCACCGGGTCGGTGCACGCGGCGCAGCCGAGCACGGCGGCGATCGTCTCGCTCGACACCGAGGGCAAGGCCACGTACGACTTCTACGTCCACGGCACGGCCGACTGGCAGTGGACGCCCGCCGAGCTCGCGACCCTCCCGCCCGGGACATCACTGTTGCACACGGCATCGTTGGCGTCATGGCTCCCGCCGGGCGACGCCGTCATCGCCGCGAGGGTCGGGCGGGCCCGTCGCGACGGCGTGCTCACCAGCTACGACCCGAACGTCCGACCGGCCCTGATGCCCGCCGACGCCACGTCCCGTGTCGAGCACATGGTCGGGCAGGCGTCGCTGGTCAAGGTCAGCGACGACGACCTCGCGTTCCTCTACCCGGGCCACGACCCCGCGGCGGTCGGGGCGCGGTGGCTCGAACTCGGACCCGAGCTCGTGGTCGTCACCCGGGGCGCCGGTGGGGCCGACGCGTTCAGTGCGGCGGGCACCTTCCACCGCGACGGGATCCGGGTCGACGTCGTCGACACCGTCGGCGCGGGCGACGCGTTCATGGCCGGGCTGCTCGCCGGTGTCGACCGTCGCGGCGCCACCGGGGCCGACGCGTTCGGTCGGCTCGCACGCGACGGCGACGAGCTGGTCGTCCTGCTGGGGGAGGCGATGGTGGTCGCCGCCATCACCTGCAGCCGGGCCGGCGCGAACCCGCCGACGCTCGCCGAGGTCGAGAGCTACTCGGCGTAGATGCTGTGCGTGGCGTCGGTGGAGCCGCGCACGATGAGCTCGGTGTCGTAGACCTTCGACTCCGGCATCGGGTCGGGGCGGCGGCCGGAGGTGAGGCCCAGCACGGCGCGCGTGACGTCGGTGGCCATCTGCTCGATCGGCTGCCGCATCGTGGTGAGGTCGAAGAAGCGGGCGCTGCTGTGGTCGTCGACCCCGATGACCGCGACGTCGTCGGGGACCCGGCGCCCCGCGCGTCGCAGCGCGGCCATGACGCCGTAGGCCATCTCGTCGGACTCCGCGAACACGGCGTCGACGTCGGGGTGGGACTGCAGGATCTCGGCCATCGCCAGCTCGGCGCCGGTCGAGGTGTAGAGCCCGATCCGGTCCAGGCCCGCCTCGGGTTCGAGC
Organism: uncultured Jatrophihabitans sp.; assembly: GCA_964252095.1. Taxonomy (GTDB): domain Bacteria; phylum Actinomycetota; class Actinomycetes; order Mycobacteriales; family Jatrophihabitantaceae; genus CAXUNA01. The sequence goes on from CAXUNA010000128.1 coordinate 7,855, forward strand.
CCGGCGTCGATGAGGGCGTCGCGGTAGCCGCGGCGGCGCTCGATGTGGGGCTGGAAGCCCAGGGCGTCCTCGACGTCGCCGCCGATGCGGGCGACCCGCCGGCGCCCGAGCGACAGCAGGTGGTTGGTGGCGGCGTAGGCCGTGGCGTGGTCGTCGATGGCCGCGGACAGCACGCCGTGGTTGGTGACGCCCACCGAGGCGATCGGCATCCCGAGCCCCTCGAGCGCGGTCCGCTCGGCGTCGCTCATCACGGTGCTGACGACGATGAGACAGTCGACCCGCTTGCGGACCGGCAGCCGGGTGAAGAACGACGTGCGCCGGCCCTCGTCGCCGAGGCCGTACATGAGCATGTCGAGGTCGGCCTCGTCGAGGACCTTCTCGACCGAGCCGAGGGTCTGCGCGAAGTACCACCGGTCGACGAACGGGACGACGACGCCGACGGTCGAGGTCCGGCCGCTCGCGAGCCGCGCCGCGAACGGGGACGCCACGTAGTCCAGCTCGGCGGCGGCCGCCAGCACCCGGTCACGGGTGGCGGCCGCGACGTCCGGCAGGCCGCGCAGCGAGCGCGACACGGTGGCGATCGACACGCCGGCCAGGCGGGCGACGTCTTCGATCGAGGCGGTCATGTGATGTCTCCGTACTGCAGTGAGCCGACGAGACAGCATCCTCGCACCGCGAGACCCTCGGCAAGTCAGGCGACACGACGTTGGGAGACTGCACAGGTGCGAACGGGACCCCGATGAGAACGCTCTGGCGCGGCGGACGGGTCCACAGCACCGCCGTGCGGGACGCGAGCGCGGTGCTGACCGACGGCGACGTCATCGCCTGGATCGGCGACGAGGAGTCGGCCGAGGCCGCCGCCGCGCTCCGCGACGCCGACGCCGTGGTCGACCTCGAGGGCGCGCTGGTGACGCCCGCGTTCGTCGACGCCCACGTGCACCTCACCGGCACCGGTCTCGCACTGACCGGTCTGGACCTCACCGCCGTGAGGTCCGGTGCCGACCTGGTGGCCGTGGTCGCGGCGCGCGCGGACACCCTGCCGACCGGCGCGACGGTCCTCGGCAGCGGCTGGGACGAGTCGGCGTGGCGCGAGACCGCCGTGCCCGACGCCGCCGAACTCGAGCGCGCGGCGGGCGGCCGTCCCGTGTACCTCGCGCGGGTCGACGCC